>JAYVRS010000221.1:0-2305 GCA_043776185.1 Bryobacteraceae bacterium
GCGCTAATGACCATCCAGTTACAAAGAAGGCGAACCCTCGCTTGGTTCCCAACCGGTCAACGATGTATCCGGATCCGGCGTACATGATGGCGTAAGCCAACATGAAAAGCGCCACAATCTGCCCATAGTCACGCTCGTCAAGGGCAAACTCCTTGCGAATATCGAGCGACACCACTCCCAAAGCCAACCGGTCCATGTAGTTCAGCATGGTCGCGAGGCAAAGCATGATGGCAATCGTTATCTTCATGGGGTCGCCTTGATTGACCGAACCGCGGCACCCAGTTCCCTTGTATCGTTCCCGATCCTCCTCGCCGGCCGCGCGAAAAGTTCTATTTCTACGTTTTCTTCTGTGCCCCAATCTGGCACTTCAAAGAACAATCGCTGGTCGCCATGATCCGTCAATCTACGGCTGCCCAAGCTCCGTCCAGCCACCAACACCTCAATTTCATCTGCCGGAGCGGCCATCAAATCCAGCGCTAACCGATGATCTTCGGGTCTCACTCTTACTCGGGCTTTTGCCCTCTCCCCCATCCAACGAGCCGACCCATCCCAGGCATACCACTCCCCCGATAACTCGCCATCAAAATGACTCAATTCCACCCAGCCTCGCTCCCCGGGTCCCTTTGTCCATCGAATTACGGCTTCCTGCTTCTGGATTGTTTTCAGATCCCAAGGCCGTAATACTAGCCAGAGGTTGCCACTGCACAGGCGAAGCGCTCCTTCGACGCCCCAGACATTCAATCCTACCGGTCCGCCTTCGTAACTGGCCTTGCTAAGCTTCTGGCTGCCTTTCAAGGCTACGCAAGCTGCTTCCACAAATTCTCTTGTCGAATCAGCTTGTGCCAGTTCAACCTTACGAAATGCCTGCAACTCTCTAAAGCCAAGTCCCAAGTAAGCCAGCAGGAGAACCACCACGACGCGCGCCGTACAGCGACCTAACGCCGCGCCGACCGCCATCGATCCGAACATCAGCGGCACGTAAAGATACACCGCGTAAAGGCGGCCCGGCAGGAACAACAGCGGCACCAACAGCAGCGCCGCCGAAAGTGTCCCCATCACCATCCAGCGTCGCGCAGTGCCCCTTATCCAAACCCACGCCGCCATCATCACCCAGGGCAAGCCCCAGGCGGCTCTCGAGTAGAATCGCAGCGTCTGCCACACTGCCGCGGCGCTGAACTGAAGTGTATAAGCCGATCTGGCACGAACCTGATTGGCCATCAACGCCTGGCCGCCAAATGACAGGGAGATCGCAAAAAAAGGCGCCAAGCGCATCCATCGTCGCTGCCCAAACCACTCCTCCATCAACAGAACCAACGGGAAACAGATCGCAATCTCCTTCGACTTGTATGCGCACCAAAAAAGGATCAAGCTGCCGATCCACCAACCTTGCCGATAACAGTAATAGGCGGACATCAGAGCCATACCGCATAGTAAGTCAAAAATGTACATGGGCTTCCAATGTGCCGCCAGCAAAGCTGGGTGGAAGGCGAAGAAGATCGCCGCCACGGCCGCAGCTTTAGCGTCCAGCACCGAACGAGCAACCCGATATACCAGAAAAACATTTAGTAAGTGAAACAGCTGGATCAATATGACGTAGGGCGTGAACTGCAATCCCCACCACTGTCCCATCCACCGGAAAAACACGTGCCCGAGGGGGCGAAAATTGTAAAAGTCGTACTGGAAAGAGAGAAGGCCACGCCAGAAAATGTCGAAAGCGGCAAATCTGTTGTTTACTAAGTTCTCAAAATCATCGTCGGAAAAATAGCCATCGTAGGCCGCCCGGTTCGCCAGCAGGAATAGCCCAATCAGGCTCAGTATTAGCGCGGCTTGAGAAAATCGAAGTCGCATCCGCGGTCCGCCTGCTCCACATGATCCAGAAACAACTTCCCGTAACCCCGTTCATACGCTGGACGCGGCGCCTGCCAAAGCGCTCGCCGCCGACCCAGCTCCTCCGGCGAGACCATCAGATCAATTCGTCGCGCCGCCACGTCTAGCGAGATCTCGTCGCCGGTCTGCACCAGCCCCAATGGACCACCCACCGCGCTCTCCGGCGCCACATGCAAAACCACCGTGCCAAAACTCGTGCCGCTCATGCGGGCGTCCGAAATGCGCACCATGTCGCGCACGCCTTGCTTGAGTAACTTTCGCGGCAGTGGAATCTGCCCCCATTCCGGCATTCCTGGGGCACCGCGCGGGCCCCCATTCTTCATCACCAAAACCATACTCGCATCGACCGGTAGATCCTCGCTATCGATTCGTCCCATTAGCTCCTCCCGAGACTCAAAGACCAACGCCCTCCCTCGGT
>JAYVRS010000222.1:0-2303 GCA_043776185.1 Bryobacteraceae bacterium
GTGGGCCAGCTGTAACCAAGCTGGTTCATGCCGGGGCCTTCGTTTTGCACGTTGAGCGTGTCGTAGTAAAGCCCATAGCCGGCGCGGATAACGGTGCGCTGATTAATTTGGTAAGCAACGGCCAAGCGGGGCATGAAGTTCAACTGATTGGCCCAAAGCTTGCGGCCGCGGCCGTTGGCTCCGGGGAAAGTTGCGCCGCCCAGAGCGGGGAATTGCGAGAGTGGCGCGTCGGCGAGGGGGTTCTTCGCGTAAGCCGCTTTAGCGTCGGTGGTGATGGGTAGTTCAAGGGTTGGGTCGAACTGGCCAATTAAGCGGTTGTAGCGATCCGTTGCTCCGATCTCGTATTCCATACGGACGCCTAAGTTGAGAGTCATGCGGTTACTTACTCGCCAAGTGTCGTGAATGAAGGCGGCGTAGTAGGGGCTTGAGTAAGCTTGCGTGGCGTTGACGTCGGCGGAGATCGTGCCGGGTAGGCCCATCATGAACGAAGCCCAGGGTCCGCCGTAAGTTCCAGTGCCGGCGGAGGCTAAGCCGTCATCGGTGCGTTGGGTGTAAGTGTTGGTGTAATTGAACACACCCGCGTTGTTGCCTGGAGTAAAGCCGGTGAAGAACTGGCCGCGAGCGTCGATGCCTGTCTTGAACGTGTGTCGCGAGGTCATGCGGGACAGGTCTGCCTTGCCGGTTAATACACGATAGCGCTGCGTGCCCAAAGCAACCGGCGGAGCAAAGCCGGTCCAACCGCTCCAATTCACAGTGGGCAACGTTGCGGCGCTGGAAGTTTTCGTGTCGAGGTAAGTGGGGAAGCCGAGATCGGAAGGCTTCATGCTTTGATAGCCGGGGTCGACTTGGTCGTTGATATAGAAGTTTGAACCAACGGAAACATCGAGCAACGTTCGGGCTCCGAAGTTGTGGACCCAATCGGCGCCTGCGCCAACGTTGTGGCGGAAAGTGCCGGAATCGCGCCAAATGTCAGGTTGGGCGTAATACTGCCAGCCGGGGTTGGAGTTCTTCCACTCGCTCCAACTCCAGCGAACGAAGAAGCGGTTGTTGGCGTTAGCGTTCAGATCATAGCGATTCACGTAAGAGTTGTAGCGTTCCGTGTATTGGGCGCTGTAGGCTGTGTAATCGCGATTGGGTTCAAGCGAAGGATCGTCGGGCAGCGAGTTAGGCAGCGGCAGGTACTTTGAATAGAACTTGTAAGTGGGGTTGATGATGCGGGATTTGGGGACGATGTTGCCGGGGAATGGGGTGCGCACGACGTGACCGGCGCGGGTGTCATCGGCCTGGGTGGTGAGCGGATCGTAAACCTGATATAGGTTCGCGTTGATCTTTAGCAAGCGGGAGAAATCGCCATCGCGCATTTCCTGAGTGGGGAAGGCGTTGTAGGACTGGCGATATTCGCCGACGCGGAAACCGGCGTATCCGAAGAAGAAGAACAGCTTGTTGCGTCCGTCATAAAGTTTGGGAATAAGGATGGGCCCGCCGATTGCGCCGGCGAATTGGTTTTCGCGGCCCGGGGTGATGGCTGGGGTAGAGCGGATTTGATCGGCCAGCGCAATGTTACCGGCGGCACGGGCGGCGGCGATGCGGTTATAGTAGGTCTGCTTCGTGAAAAAGTCGAGAGCGTTCCAGGAATATTGATGGTGACCTTCGCGCAACGTTCCGTGAAAAGCGTTCGTGCCGGAGCGGGTCATGACGGCGATTGTGATGCCTGTGCCGTGGCCTTGCGAGGCGTCGAAGCCGGAGGTTTCCATCTTCATGGCTTGGACGAATTCGGGGGCTGGATTGAAACCGGCGCCTCGATTGTTGGCGTTATCGGATGTACCGTCGATGGAGTATTCGTTGCCGCCGACTCCGCCGGACTGATTGATATTCACGCCGGGGCCGCCGCTGTGGAGGCGCACGGACCAATCGGCAATCGTTTCACTGGACTGCACGCCGGCGGTGAGTTTGGCGAGCACCATGGAGTTGCCGCCGGGCCAGGGCAGGTTGAGCACGTTACCGGATTCGACGATCCAGCCGGAGGAGAGGTTGTCGCTTTCGATGAGGGGCGGGTCACTGGAGACAGTGATGGCGTCGGAGACGGCTCCGATTTCGAGCTTAAAATCAACTTCGAGACGGGTGGCGATGGGGAGGGGGAAGCGGGAGCGTTCCGCCTTTTTGAAACCGGGGGCTTCGACGTTGACCTGGTATGTGCCGGAGACGAGGAGCGGGGCTTCGTAGTAGCCGGAGGAGTTGGTGACGACGTCGGTGGAGACGTTGGTGTCGGTATTTTTGACGATGACTTTGGCGCGGGTGATGGC
>JAYVRS010000223.1:0-2301 GCA_043776185.1 Bryobacteraceae bacterium
GAGCAGGATGCGGTGGGTACGACGTCTTCCCTCCTCGATCTAACTCAAGCCATGCTGCAGCAAGCTGATGCGGTGGAAGAGGCGGAGCCGGAGCAACGAGACTTTTTTATTAGTTATCATGCGGAGAGCTTAGACCATGCGGTGCGGGTGGATGAGTTAGTGCGGGGGATGGGCAAGTCGACGTATTTCTTTCGCCACGGGGGCGGGTCCGGCAAATTCCTTAAGGTCTTTCAGGCTGCGCTGGAGCGGTCAGATCGCGTGATTTGCATCCTATCCCGGGGTTACTTTGAGTCTCAGTATTGCCGGGATGAGTTGGATGCCTTTTGGATGTTGCCGGACCGGGATGAGGCGCGGCGGATCGTATTTTTGGAGGTAGAGCCCTCGAGAATTCCGAAGGCGTACCGGCAGATGCCGGATTACCGGCTGACGAATCTGAAGGCGGAAGCCTATGCGACTAAGTTGCAGCAGGCTATCGAGAGCACGGGGCGACAGTATGCCGAGTATGGGTATGCCCACGCCGAGAAGGACGAGCCTTGGATCGGGAGCCTAGCATCGATGGCGCACATCCCGCGGCCTCATTGGTCACCAGCGTTTGCCATGGCCGCTTTGTGCCTGATGGCGGTAAGCTATTATCTGACTTACTTCCAGTTTGGGCCGCGCGGGGTGTGGGATATGCGAGAAGCGGCGACTTACGCGGCAGTGGGGCGGGATATTTCGCTGCCGTGGAGTTGGACGATGGCGACGGCGGATTTGCGGGAGTATGTGGGGGCGGAGGAACCGGAGGCGATGGACTATTGGCGTCGGCCGAATGGGCGGACATCGGAGTTCCAGCGTCCGGGGCAATTTCTGCAACCGGTCGGGTTGTCGATGCTGAAATCGACTCTGCCGGCAAGCTCAGGAACGGGAAGCATTGAAGACGGTATCGCGCAATTCCGGGCGGTTTTCACGGGCGGTACGCTGAAGCTGCTGGCCGACGCGCAGGCGGATGGCGAGGCCTATCGCGGCTTCCGGATTGAGAACGATGGGGTGGGGGGGATGGTGGCCTTCTACTTTGAGAAACGGGCTGGGGGTGGCGAGGCGTTTACGCGGGTGGCACGGAAAGAGATCGGGACGGCGGCGAGTTTGCACGACATTGGATTGAGCAAGAAGGACGGGCTGTTGACGCTTTGGCACAATCGAGCGGTGATGGCGACTTGGCCGCCGCAGGATTCGCGGGTGTTGGCTTGGAAGGGCGGGGCTTTTGGGTTGGCGGCGAATGGGTCGAGCCGGGTGAAGTTGTTTCGGTGGTCGTTGAGGGCGAATCGGCAGGAGGGCTCGTTGACGGCTAGGTTGGGTCGGCGGCGGCGGGTGAGTGCGCCTGAGCTGGCGAGTTTGTTGAGCTTGCCGCCGTTTTCGCCGGGAGAGGGTCCGGTGGCGGCGGCGTGGCCGGGAGGGCGCTGAACTTCGACCACATGGAGAGTAATGTTCTAGCGGCACGGCGGCCGACTGGCTGTACAGCCCCCGATGGTAATCGGGGGCTGAGAAGTCGCGTCCCCCTGGATCGAGGCTCACCTCCTACAGGCTTGAAGATATCAATATAAGCGATCATGGAGATGTCGCAAAACAGAGTCGACGCGGAAGGTGTGTGACCCCCCGATTAATCATCGGGGGCTGTACGGCCAGTCGCGTGCCGTGTCGCGAGAAGAGAATGTGCCCCACGGCTCGCGCCGTGGGCAAATGGTTTAGCGGATTCCTGGAAAGATAGGCATTAGGCGGTCGCGGGCCTAGTGCGGGGATTGGGCGAAGGAACTTAGTAAACTTGGGGCGTGCCGAATCTGCTACGAGAATGGCCGGTGGAAGAGTGCCGCCGAGCCTTCCACCAAGCCCAACCCTTCCGCCACGTAATCATTGACCAGTTTCTGGCCGACGAGTTCTGCTGGGCGCTGCTCGCTGAGTTCCCGGCGTTCGACGAGAAGCAAGCTCTCAACGAGATGGGACTGGTGGGGGCCAAGGCGGTGGTGGAGCGGTTGCCGCAGATCGGGCCGGCTTACCGGCAGTTCGACCAACTGATCCAATCGCCGGAGTTCCTGGCGAAGATCGAAGCCATTACCGGCATCCCGCAGCTGCTTTATGATCCGCACTATTTTGGCGGGGGCACGCATGAGAACCGGCATGGGCAGGACCTCGATATCCACGTCGACTTTAACTACCATCCTAAGACGCAGAGCCATCGGCGGCTGAACCTGATTGTCTTTCTGAATCCGCAGTGGGAGGCCGGTTGGGGTGGGTGCCTGGAGTTGCATCGTGACCCTTGGGGACCGG
>JAYVRS010000224.1:0-7486 GCA_043776185.1 Bryobacteraceae bacterium
GTTTTGGATTCCCGCCAACCGCTTGAACTAGGGAGGGTTAGAGTGGTTTTTGCGTTTTTTCGATTTGAACTTTTTCTGGGTGAGAAGGGCAGTTTGGGAGATTCGTGAGGGCGCGATGAGCCGCCGACAATGAAGGGTGAATGTCGGCCAAACTGTTTTCGCTCAGCTCATGGATCATCTGCCACGCTACGAGTTTCAGAAGTGCGTGACTCGTTATCGCGGCGACCACCAGCTGAAGAGCTTCTCGTGCTGGGAGCAGTTTCTCGCCATGGGTTTTGCGCAGTTCACGTACCGCGAGAGCCTGCGCGATATCGAGGCGTGTCTACGGTCAGTGGGTGGCAAGCTCTATCACATGGGGTTCCGCAGCACGGTAGCGCGCTCCACGCTGGCCGAGGCCAACGAGTCTCGCGACTGGAGGATCTTCGCCGACTTCGCCCAAGTTCTGATCGCTGTGGCGCGACCGCTCTACGCCGACGATCCGATAGGCGTCGAACTCGATGCGAGCCTTTATGCGCTGGACTCGACCACCATCGATCTGTGTCTCTCATTGTTTCCGTGGGCGCCTTTTCGCCAGCACAAAGCCGCGATCAAACTGCACACCCTGCTGGACCTGCACGGCAATATCCCCACGTTTATTGGGATTACCGACGGTAAGGTGCATGCCGTCAACATCCTCGATCAGACATGCCGGAGCCTGGCGCCTTCTACGTCATGGACCGAGGTTACATCGATTTCGCGCGTCTGTACCGCTTCACGCTCAACGCGGCCTTCTTCGTGGTGCGCACCAAAGAGAACGTCCTGTTGCCGCGCCGCTACTCGCGAGCGGTCGACAAGAAGACCGGCCTGCGGTCCGATCACACCGTGATTCTGTCAGCCCTCCACTCGGCCAAAGCCTATCCGGACGCCTTGCGCCGCGTGAGCTATCAGGACCTGGAAACCAAGAAGCGGTTCCAGTTTCTCACCAATAACTTCACCCTACCGGCGATCACGATTGCGAGGATCTACAAATCACGCTGGCAGGTAGAACTGTTCTTCAAGTGGATCAAGCAGCACCTTCGCATCAAGGCCTTCTACGGCCTGAGCGAGAACGCCGTCAAGACCCAAATCTGGATCGCCGTCTCCGTCTAGGCGAGAGGCCGGAATCATTTCGAGAGGCCCGGATTTCTCTAAGTAATTGCAAGGAATAGATTGTTTGGCCGATTCCTCGCTTGGGGAAGCAAAAGGGTGGGTGAAAGCGTTGATTCCGGGGAGCGAACTTGATCCAATGAGGGAGGAGCCCGTTGGACTGCTGAAGCTGTGTTGAAAATACGTTCATTTTCCCGCCAACTGATACAAACTGTGCTAGTTTTATGGTTGGGCCAGGCGCTTCCCGCCCTTGCTCCCGGCGGAGATTTGCTCCGTTTTGAGGCAAATCTAGATGCCATGGGGGGGACATACTCCTTGGTACTTTACGGCCCGGATCGTTACCAACTGGAATCGGCGTCCGAGGCGGCATTTGAAGAAGTTCGGCGGCTGGATGCGTTGCTTTCAAACTACAAATCGTCCAGCGAATGGAGTGAAATCAATCGCTTCGCCGCCGAACGTGCGGTGGTTGTCTCCGCAGAGAGCTTCCACCTTTTATCCGCCTGCCTGGAATACAGCCGGCGAAGTGAAGGATCTTTCGACATCACTGTTGGCCCGCTCATGAAGGTTTGGGGATTTTATAAAGGTTCAGGACGTCTGCCACATCGCGCGGAGATTCGAGCGGTGCTCGCCAGTATTGGCTGGAGCCACGTGGAATTGAAAGCGGCGGGACGCACGGTGAAGTTTCGGCGTCCGGGCATGTCGATTGACCCGGGCGGCATTGGCAAGGGATACGCTGTGGACCAGATGGTGAAAATTCTGCGGGAGGCGGGCGTGCGCTCGGCGTTTGTTTCCGCCTCGACCAGCACGGTTTACGCGCTGGGCACGCCACCGGGCGAGGCGGGGTGGAAGGTGACGATTAGCGATCCGAAGAACCGGCAGCGCGCCGTGGGCGAGGCTTTGTTGAAGAACGAGTCGCTTTCGACGTCAGGGAACTACGAGAAATTTTTTGTCGCAGGTAAACATATCTACAGCCACATTATGAATCCACTGACCGGTTATCCGGCCGAAGGTATGTTGTCGGTTAGCGTGATTGCGCCGCGCGCGATCGACAGCGAAGCCTGGACCAAACCGCTCTACGTGAATGGCCGCGCGTGGTTCGCCCAAGCCCAGGCCCGGAATGAAGATCTAAAGAGTTTTCGCGCTTTTACGTGCGAAGACGGATGGGAACCTAAATGCGCGTGGCTCCAATGAGTAGCCGTTTTCTCGACGCCTGCCGGCGCCGGCCGACCGATGTCCGTCCCGTGTGGTTTATGCGGCAAGCGGGCCGGTACATGAAGCAGTACCGCGATTTGCGGGCGAAGAACACGATTCTCGAACTCTGCAAGAAGCCGGACTTGGCCGCTCAAATCACGCTGCAACCGGTGGAAGTATTGGACGTGGACGCGGCGATCATTTTCGCCGACCTGCTGTTGCCGGTGGAGCCGATGGGCTTGAAGCTGGAGTTCCGGGCGGGCGAGGGTCCGCATATCGACAATCCGGTGCGCACGTCGAATGACATCGACTCGCTGTCGATTTCGAATACGGACGATTTGGGCTACGTGGGCGAATCGATTCAACTGGTGACCCGGGCGCTGGGCGGCCGCGTGCCGGTGATTGGCTTTGTGGGTTGCCCGTTTACGCTCGCGAGCTACATGATCGAGGGCGGGCCGTCGCGCAACTTCATTGAGACCAAGAAGCTGATGTATGGCGACGAAACGTTGTGGCGACGGCTGATGGGCAAGCTGGTGGATGTGCTGGGTCAGTTTGCGGTGATGCAGGTGGCTTCGGGCGCGCGGAGCATTCAGGTTTTCGATAGCTGGGTGGGAGCGTTGGGTCCGGACGATTATGTGCGCTATGTGGCGCAATACTCGCGGGCGCTGATCGAGCGCATTCGCGCCACGGGCGTCCCGGTGATCCACTTTGGCACCGGGACGGGCGGTTTCTTCAAGGAGTTGCATGCGGCCGGCGGCGACGTGCTGGGCGTCGATTGGCGCATCAACATTGACCAGGCGTGGAGCGAGATCAGCTACCGTTCGGCCATTCAGGGCAACCTGGATCCGGCGGTGTTGTTTGCGCCGCTGCCTGAGCTGCGTACGCGCATTCATGACCTGTTGCGCCGCACGGGTTCGCGGCCAGGGCACATCTTCAATCTGGGCCACGGTATCTTGCCGGAGACGCCGGTGGAGAACGTGAAGGCGGCGGTGGAAATCGTACGCGAGTTCAAGCTCTAGAGCGAGCGAAAACGCCATGCGCGAGGCGATCATCATCGGCGGCGGCATCAGCGGGCTGACGGCTGCCTATACGCTGGCCAAAGCCGGCCGTCCGGTGACGTTGATTGAGCGCGAAGCGGTGCTGGGCGGCCTGTTGCAGACGCGAGTCATTGAAGACTGTGTGGTGGAAGGCGGGCCGGATAGCTTTCTGGCGGCCAAGCCCGCGGCTGCTGAACTGATCAACGAAGTCGGCTTGGGCGCGGACTTGATCAGCTCGAACGACCATCAACGCATCACTTTCATTCGGCGGCACGGGCGCATGGTGCCCATGCCCGATGGCTTGATGATGATGGTGCCCACCAAGATTTGGCCGATGGTGACGACGCCGCTGCTGGGGTGGAGCACTAAGATCAAGATGGCTCTGGAGTATTTTCGGCGGCCGCCGTCGGGGGGGGTGCCCGAGCGCTCGGTGGCGGATTTTGTGCGCGATCACTATGGGCAAGAGGCGGTGGATTATCTGGCTGAGCCACTGCTCTCTGGCGTGTATGGGGGCGATCCGGCAGATCTTTCGGTGAATAGCACGCTGACGCGGTTTGTGGAGCTGGAGCGGAAGTACGGAAGCCTGACGCGCGGCACTTTGATGGAACGACGGCAGGCTTCGGCTGCGGCGGGGGGCAGTCTGTTTCGCACGCTGAAGGGCGGGTTGCACGATTTGGTGCGCGCGCTGGACGCGCGGATGAGCGGCGTGGAGCGGCTGGTGGGTGCGGTGCAGCAGGTGCGTGCCGTGCCGGGTGGGTACGAAGTGTTTCTGAATGGCGAGTGGCTGAGCGCGCAGCACTTAGTGATCGCCACCCCAGCCTGGGCAGCGGCGGACTTACTCGGCAGTGTGGCACCGGAGCTACAGCACTTACTCAGCGAGGTGGACTATAGCTCGTCGATGACGGTGGCGCTGGGCTATCGCGATGCGGACCTGGCCCAGCCACTTACGGGCTTTGGTTTTTTGGTGCCGGCGCGCGAGCGGCAGTCGTTGGTGGCGTGTACTTATGTGGGCCGCAAGTTTCCGCATCGCACGCCGGAGGGCGTGTCGTTGTTACGTTGCTTTCTGGGTGGGGCGGGGCGGGCCGCCGTGCTTACCCAGAGCGATGACGAGGTGACGGACGTGACGCGCGCTGATCTCGAGCGGCTGCTGGGGATTACAGCCAAACCGGTTTTTTGCAGCATCTCGCGGTGGCCGCGATCGATGGCGCAATACACGGTGGGGCACGCCGGGCGGATGCGCGAAGTGAGTGAACGCGTGGCGCAGCACGCCGGCTTACACCTGATCGGCAATGCGTACCGCGGGATCGGCATTCCGGATTGCATTCAGTTGGCTCGGGAGACGGCGACGGCGATGGTGAGTGCTTCATGACGGCCCTTTCCCGACGCGATTTTGTGGTGGCCATCAGCGTGGGGCTGGTGGGGTGCGGCCGTTCTGAACCGATTGCCAATAGCTTTGCCTTCGTGGCGAACAGCGAAGGGCGCGCGATCGCCGTAATCGACTTGGCCGTCTTCACGTTGGCCGGTCGCATTCCTCTGGAAGCTGACCCGACCGAAGTGCTCGCTTCGCCCGGACTCCGGACCATCTACGCGCTCTCGGCCGCCGACGGTATGCTGCATGAAGTGAGCGTGGCGAAACGGCAGGTGATGCGGCGCGTGGCGGTGGGCGTGGGCGCGCGCGAACTGCGTATTTCGAGCGATCAGACGATGCTTTGCCTGGTGGCTCAGCAGCAAGTGGTGATGGTGGGCCGGCAAAAGCTGGACGTGGTGGCCCGGGTACATTTGCCATCGCCGGCGATCGACTTTGACGTGTCGCTGGAGAGTCCGCACGCCGCGTGTAGCTTGGCGGGGACGGGCGAAGTGGCCATTGTGGACCTGACGACACGACGATTGGCTCGGCGAGCCAAGCTGAGCTCGTCGGCGGGCACTTTGCGTTTTTTGAAGAATGGCACTTGGATCCTGGCGGGATTGCCGGGGGAGCGCGTACTCTCGGTGATTGACACTGAGAGCGGAAAATTGGTGGTGGATCTACCGCTGGCGATTCGGCCGGATCGGTTTTGTTTCAGCGGTGACCTGGGGCAATTGTTTGTCACCGGGGAAGGGGCCGACGCGGTGGCGATTGTCTATCCGTTTCAGAGCCAAGTAGCCGCCACTTTGTTGGCCGGCCATCAACCGGGCGCGATGGCGGCCAGCCGCAACCCGGCTTACTTGTTTGTGGCGAATCCGACGTCGAATGCGGTGACGGTGATCGACGTCCCGACGCAGCGCGTGGTGGGCGCGGTGCCGGTGGGGCAGCAGCCGAGCCGGATCGTGATGACGCCGGACGATCAGTTTGCGTTGGTGCTCAATAAAGCGTCGGGCGATATGGCGGTGTTGAGCACCAGCCGGTTCACGAAGGTAGTGCGGCGCGATCGCTCGGCACCATTGTTTCACTTGGTGCCGGTGGGCTCGGCGCCCGTCAGCGCGGCGATCGGAATGAGCAGCTAAATGGCTAACTGTGTTCTCTGCAATCAACGTCCGCCCCGGCGGCATTGCCCGGCTTTGAAGACCGATATTTGTGCCCGTTGTTGTGGGGAAGAGCGCGAGCGGACGATCCAGTGTCCGTTTGATTGCGAGTATCTCCTGCAAGCGAGGCAGCGCGAACCGGCCTATGAACTGCCGGCTGACTTGCCGAATCAGGATTTGGACCCTAACGAGCAGTTCCTGCGGTCGCACGAGGCGCTGCTGCTGACGATGGTGGGGATGTTGTTCGTGGCGGCGGTGGGGACCAACGCGGTGGATTTGGATTTGCGGGAAGCGGTGGCCGGCCTGATCCGGGAGCGAAGGGGCTTAAAGGCCGAGGTGAAAGGCGAGGTGGCGCAGGCCTTTGCCACCCAGTTCCAAAAACGGTTCGAGGAGTTTAGCTCGAAGGTGACAGGGGAAGCCGCAGGGAAGGCGATGTTCCAGGATGCGGACGTGCTGCTGATCTTGGTCTTTTTTCAACGCGAAGAGATGCACTATAACAATCGGCAGCCGAAGAGCCGGGCATATATCGACTGGTTGCGCGGATGGATGACCCAGATGGCGTTGGGGATGAAGCCGGCGAATTAGACTTGGTGCCGCGACCGGGTGAAAAGTAGTGTTTGTGCTTCGCCAAAACATCCCCTCCCTTACGGTCGGGGTTCGTCAAGTGGCACAACTTGATTAGCATCCAACAGAACCCCGACCGTCAGGGAGGGGATCCTGCCGACTGTCCATAAGAACATATCCACACGGTCGTGGTACTAAAGCAGGCGGAAGTTGACTTCGACGTAGGCCGAAACAGGGACCGCTCGACCGTCTTTTAGGCCGGGGCGGAAACGCCATTTCAGGACGGCTTCGATGGCTTTTTCGTCGAGGCCAAGCCCGAGTGGCCGGACTACGCGGAGGTCGCGGGGATTGCCCTTTTCGTCGACGATGACGGAAAGGAGCACGGTGCCTTGGAACTTCGCTTTGCGAGCCTCTTCCGAGTATTCAGGTTCCACTTTGAGAATGACGGCTGGGGCGGAAACGCCGCCGCCGATTTTGTAGGCTCCACCGCCAGTGTTGCCACCCGAACCGGGGCCAAACCCAGGGCCGCCGCCGGAACCAACGCCACCACCCGGGCCAGAGCCAATGCCTCCACCGGAACCGGGTCCATTGGAGGGAAGCCTGACGCCAGCCAGCGGATTGCCGAGTTCCGGCATGTTGACCTGAGGAAGCGCGGCGTCGGGCTGAATGATCAAGGTGGGCTCCATCACGAGCTTAGGTTTAGGATTGTTCACCACGGCCATCGGAGGTGTGAACTGACGCGGAGCAATCTTTGGAAGCCTACCCTTGCTTTCGGGGGTGGGGGAGCGATCACCACCGCCACCGCCACCGCCCATAGAATTCTTTTTTTGCGGCGCGGGCTTGTAGGGGGAAAGATCCGGTGCAATGAGTGCGACCGAGTCCTTGGCCAGTTTTTGCATGGCGGGGCTGGTGCCGAGAATCACCAAGACCGTGATGAGCAGAACGTGAAGACCTAAGGAAATAAAGCGGGAGCGCCCGCCACTTTGATCGCCACTCCAAATATCTTTAACGGCAACCGGCTTCGAAGTGAGTTCCAAGGGGGGAAGTTCGGGCGCAAAGAACGTCTC
>JAYVRS010000225.1:0-7485 GCA_043776185.1 Bryobacteraceae bacterium
GGACGGTACAGAAACACGTCCATCAGGGCATTAAACACGCGTTGGCCAAGCGCACCCTTGTCAAAACGGTTCTTGACGAGGGGTTCGTTCTTGTAAACTCGCAGGTAGTCGCCGGGATTCAGCAAGCGGGGCTCACCGTAGGGCATCAGCGCGTGTTGCACTGCGACTTGACCCTCTTCCACCAGCACCAGCGTGACCTCTTCGTCTTCTACCGTGACATCGAAGATAGTGCCCCGGACGGAGATGACGGCGGTCGGCGTGGTTACGCGATTGGGATTCGGACGGCCACCAATTTTTTGAATATGGACTTTCACGCGGCCGATCCATAGGTCCAGCAGGTCGGTGACCCCACCGGAGCTGGCACGGAAAGTGGCGCGCGAGTTGGCGAAAAGCTCAAAAGTACTGCCATCGGGCAGCGAGAAAATCGCGTGGCCGTCGGGCCCGCTGGAGACTTCCTGGCGCGGGGAAACGCTATCGCCCACCTTGAGCGCCCACGGAAAACCGTCGCGAAACGTACCGACTTGGCCAGTGGTTGAAACAACTTGCGCGGCAGAGGCCCCAGGGTTACCAAACTGCGAAAACTGAGCTTGCGCCGGGCCAACTAAGCCAAATGCCAGCAAACAGGCCGCCGCCAACGCTACCTGAGAGGTGCGCCGCGCTTTCCGCATTGTGCTGTAGTTCCACATCTAGTAATTAGTATCGTCAGTTTACCATTGAAATGCATAGCAGATTTGTAGCCATGACGAGATTTGGTACGTCTACGATAAGAGTCTTAGGTTTCCGGCGTTGTCTGCCGATCACTCGTAGGTATAATGGACATGGCTGCTGTGTCCGTTTGACTCGGTTTTGCTTTATGCCGTCGAGCACTTTTAGTTTGTCTGGCACATTTCGCATGACGGCCACCAGCCTGTTTGGGTTGCTGGCTTTGTCTGTCGCCTCCGCGCAGACCGCTCTCGATTGGCGCAAGGTCGGCTCCACCAGCCTCGACCTGGGATTGCCGGGGCTCGCCACGGGTGCTGTCACCAAAGTGGTTTACGCCGAGGGTGGCATAAACAACGGCCTGAATATCGAGACCCGTGATGGGCGGCAGTTTGTTTCGTCGGACGGTGAAAAGTGGCTGCTGGCCGCCACCGCCCTCAACCAAACTAACAAACGATGGCGAAGCGAACCCAATTCTCCTGAATACGGAGCCCGTGTCGTCGAGGCCACGACAAACCGCGCCCGACTTTACGCTTTTGGAATCAACGCTTGGCGCTCCGATGACGCGGGAGCCAGTTGGCGGAACTTGACGGCGGTCAAGGGCGACTCCATCCTCGGCTCCGCGATTCTCGACCTGGCCGTTTCGCCGACAGACGCCGAGGAGATTACGGTGGCCACCGAAACTGGCGTCTGGCGATCCTTCGACGGGGGCTTGACTTGGGATGGTCTGAATCAGAATCTCCCTAATTTTTCTGCGCGCCGCATTCATCGGCTGCCGGAGGGGATGAACGGTATCGAAGTGGAAGTGACCGGTGTGGCGGGCACGCTGGTTTGGCAGCCGGGCGAGAAGTCGGCTTGGCGGGTGGGCTCCCGTTCAGCAGAACTGGCTGCCGAACTGCGGACGCGTCTCTCGGCGATGGTGGGCGCAGCGATCACCGCCGCAGCCTCCTCTGGTGATTTTCTCTATGCCGGTTCCGCCGAAGGCCGCCTCTTTGCCTCGCCGGACGGCGGCCGCAGTTGGCGCACGGCCCCGCAGAATGCGGGCGGCCCGATTACGGGCTTGGCGATCCAGTCGGGCGAAGGCCCCAACGAACCCAATATCGCGGTGGCCACTGTAGCGGCCGACCGCAATTCGCGCGTCTGGCGAACCACCAACGGCGGGGTGAATTGGGACGATCTCTCGGCTGACCTACCGGCGGGCCGCGCCTACAACGCGGCGTTCGACCTGGCGAGCAACTCGCTCTACGTGGCCACCAGCAACGGCCTCTACTGGACCAAGGTCGACCTTCGCGCGCGCGGACCGGCCACGACCTGGGAAAAGCTGGCCGGCAACCTACCCGCTGCCCCTATCTACGACGTCCAGCTGAATCGTTCCAGCACGCAGATCTACATTGCCCTCGACGGTTACGGTGTTTATGCGGCGAATGCGCCGCACCGGCGTGCTGACCCGCGCTTTGTCAGCGCCGCCGATTATGCCACCCGCTCAGCGGCACCGGGCAGCCTGTTGAGCTACGTGGGCGGGCCGATCCGCCAAGCTCGGACGGGCGACCGAGTCGTTCCCGTCTTGGCTTCGAGCGCCGACGAATCTCAGGTGCAAGTACCGTTCGATGTGCAGGGCAGCACTCTGCCGTTGATGATTGACCGGTTAAGCGTTCGCTTGCCGCTGGAGTCCACCGCTCCGGCTATCTTTGTGGATCGCGACGGCACCCCTATGATTATCGACGCCGACTCCGGCGTTCTGCTCGATGCCGCGACGCCGGCCCGCCCCGGCATGCGCATCCAGATTTTGGCCACGGGCCTGGGCCGCGTCACTCCGGACTGGCCCACCGGCGTTCCGGCCCCGCTCGACAATGCGCCCCGCGTCGCCGCGGCGGTGAAGGTGTACCTTGACCGCGTGCCTCTTAGCGTAACCAAGGCGACCTTAGCCCCCGGTTACGTCGGCTTCTATGTGATTGAATTCGAGCTCCCCTCCATCGTCAATGCTGGTCCAACTGAGGTCTACCTCGAAGCTGCGGGCCGCGCCAGCAATCGCACCCGCGTGATCGTGCGGCCGTAACCTAAAGGACAAGCCTGTCCTTCTCACTCCAACGACAAGCAATCTCAAAATGGGCCTTACTTCATGACGATGGTTTCGGAGTTCGCCCGCGCCTTCAGTCGCGCCACACGGGCGAACACTTGTTGCGCTTCAGCCTTGCGGCCCAGGGCTTGCAAGGTGCGGGCCAACTGATACTGCACGGCGGATTCACCCGGGGCGCGGGCGGCGGCGCGCTGTAGTAACGGGAGGGCGGCGGTGGCGTGGCCTAATGCCAACTGCGCCTTGCCAAGGTAGTAGCGAGTGCCCCATAGATCGGGCCGTGAATCGGCCACCGCCTGCAGCAGTGGCGTGGCCTCTTCATAATGGCCCTCTTGTACTAGCAAGGCGCCCAGAAAATACTGGGCTTCCGGATCAGGCGCTTGCTGAACGGCCAAGTGTAACCGCTCTAGAGCGGCGGCGGTATGGCGGAGGCTGACGTGAGTTTTGCCGGTTTCAAGGGCGAGTCCGGGTAGATGGGGATCGGCTTGCGCGGCTTTCTCGAAGCTGGCCATGGCCCGGTCGAAAATGGCGGAGTCATACCAGACGCGGCCTTCCAAATAATGAGCTTGGGCCGGAGGAAGGTTGGCGAAGAGTTTGGCCAGTACGTCCTCGGCGCGCGGCAAATCCTTCTGTTTCACGTAAGCGAGGGCGAGGAAGTGGTAGACCCCAGGAGACACTTCAGCACCATGGGCGAGTTGTTGCAGGTTCGAGATGGCCAGAGCCGTCTCGCCGGTTTGTAATTGGCAGATGGCGAGTAACTCCCGGGCCTGCCTTTGGCGCGCGGACGCGATTCTCGACAGTAGGGCAAAAAGGGGTTTGGCTTGGGAATAGTCATCAAGCTTCATGTAAGCGAGGCCGAGGTTTAGTAAGATCCCCGGTTCATTCGGTGCCAAGCGCAGGGCGCGCCGGTAAATGTCGATGGCCTTCTGCGGACGGTTCTGACGACTATAGAGGACGCCCAAGTTACCCAAGGCACCCATATTATTGGGTTCGCGCCGCAGTACTTGGGTGAAGCCGGCTTCCGCTTCGGCGAAGCGCCCGTCCTGTAAGTCGCGGGCGGCGGTGCCAAAAAGCTGTTCTGTAGAAACAGTTTGGCCCTGGTAGAAGACCAGGGCCAAGATCGTTTTGCTAATAATAAGAGGCACTCGAACCAGTTTAGAAGAGAACCTTCATACCGAACTGGATGGTGCGCGGATCGCGGGTGGAGTTTACTTGGCCGAAGGTGCCGCGGGTGGCGGCGGTCGGCGCGGTATTGGGGTTCGGTACATTGAGGCCCGTGTTGACGCCCGCCCACTGCGTGTGGTTAAACGAGTTAAAGGTCTCAAAGCGGAACTGGACTTTCACGCGTTCGAAAAACGTCGTGGTCTTGATCATCGAGATGTCCCACTGGTTGATGCCGGGTCCGCGGAAGATAGCCTCGCCGGTATTGCCCAGCGTGCCTTCGAGCGGTCGGCTGAACGCGAATACATTGAAGTAGTCGAGCTCGCTGGGCGTGGGGTTGGTCACTGTGCCGCTGCCGTTGTAGTTGGCTCGCGGACCGCCGCCCAACGTGCCAGGATTGCCATTCGATGTCACCGTCAGCGGCGTGCCACCCCAGAAACGAGTGATGCCGTTGATCTGCCAGCCGTTGGCAATACCCTTGGCGATGGCATTGGTCTTGGCGAAGTTAGGGAACTCGTAAATGAAATCGATCGTGACGATCTGCTTACGATCGAAGTTGAGTAAGCTGTACTCGCGCTGGCGATCATAGGTATAGGCTAGGCTGTTCGTGTCGCCTTCATTTACGCCCTGCGCCTTGGCCCAGGTGTAATTGAAGTTACCCGTAAAGCTCTTGGCAAAACGGCGAGTTACCCGACCTTGCAGGCCGTTGTAATTCGAAGTCGAACCGAACTCTGTAAAATTGACATTCGAGTAACCGAGGTAGGGGCGCAAAGCGTTTGAGACGCCGTTGACACCCGTCAGTACGCCGGGTTGCAGCGTGGTGCCAAGCGGTAGCTGATTCAAATCGCGGCGATATTGGAGATAGCGGCCGCGGTTGCCGATGTAACTCACGTCCAGGGAAGTCTTCTGTCCCAGCTCGCGTTGGATGCCGAAGCTCCAGGAGTAAATTGTGGGGATTTGTCCCTTGGAGTCCATGCCAACGATGCCGACCGGAGCGCGGCGTCCACCGGCGATCAGGCCGGTGTTGATGGCGTCCACCTTGCCCGAGTAGACCGTGGGCTGGAATGTCAGCGGCGGGTTGCCGAGACCATCGAAGTTATTGGCATTCTGGCGGATGCGTTCATAGAAGATACCGCCGCCACCGCGAATGGAGGTCTTGCCGTCGCCGAACGGGTCGTAGGCAAAGCCGAAGCGCGGACCAAAGTTACCCTTGCGGTGCTCGACGCCGCCTAGCGGCAGGCTTTTTCCTTCTTCCGTCATGCCGTTGAAAGGGTTACCGGAGTTCGGAACGATGGTGCCGATGGTGAGGCCGGGTCCCTGATCGATACGGACGGCGTCAGAGGCCTTGTACAGGCGAGGGTCAAAGTAATTCTGCAGGAACTTGCCGTAGGTATAAGTGGGGCCCAGATAAGCCCAACGCAGGCCGAACTCCAAGGTCAACTTACGATTGACGCGCCAGGAATCCTGAGCATAGGCTTCCACGCCGAAGAACTTGAACGAGCCATAAAAGCGGCCGTTCGCTTGGTTCACCGACGTATAGTTGCCCAGCAGCATGTTCGCGAACGTGTTACCGGTGGAGAGCGGGTTGTCGGCGGAATCGCCGAAGTTGAAGTTCATGGCATCGGTCCAGCTAGGCTGCTGCCCGTTGAGGTTCATATTCCAGAAGCCGCCGAACTTGAGCGTGTGCTTGCCGAGGTTCTTGGTGACGTTGTCCGTGATGGTGTACTGCTTGGCTTCCGAGAGCCAGCCCGCGGCAAAGCCGGGGTAGTTACAGCTGCCGATGCCGCAGTTGAAGCGTGGGAAACGATTTCGCAGGTTGGCATCCGGAAAGAACTCTGGAAAGGTGAATCCGAGTGAGGTGCGATCGTAAAGGGCCTTGTTGGCGCTCGCTTGCACGTCGACCAACTGGGTAAGCCGGTTGTAGCTGAAGATCACTTCGTTGGTGGTGGAAGGCGAAATGACGTTGACTAGATTGTAACTCCAGGAACTGCCGGGTTTGCGGCGGAACTGAGGGAACACTGGGTAAGGCGTGGAGGCGAAAATTCCCAAGCCCTGCTCCTCGTGGTTGGCGTCGTCGGCCCAACGGAAGAAGAAGTTCGCGCGGTCACTGATGGTATAGTCGAGCCGCAATACCTTGGCTTCTTTATTGAACTTGTAAGTGTCTTGGAAGAAGGAGCGAACCTGTTCGGGAACACCGGGCGTGCCGGATAGTCCAGAATAAGCCGCGCCACCAATCACCTTTAAGAAGGCCGGAGCGTTCCGCGACCATTCACCGCGCGGAATGATATTTCCGGGGTAAGGCGTGCCACCGATAATGCGGCCACCGGCTTCGCGCACCAGCGTACCGGGCTGGAAGACTTGGCCGATCCGATAGCCGGTATCGACGCCGGCGGCGGTGGTGATGTTACCCGCGCGATAGAGGCGCGACAAGTCACCGGTCAAAACGTCGGGATGCGGTAAGTCGACGAATGCACCGCCGCTGGGGCGCGTGGCAAGCGTCTTCTCATAGTTGAAGAAGAAGAAGAGCTTCGGCTCTTTCATCGACGAGATTTTTGGAATCGCGAGCGGTCCGCCGATATTGGCACCAAATTGATTGAACCGCAACTTAGCCGTCGTACCGGAACGGTCGAAGGGCTGGCGGGCATCGAGCGCATTGTTGCGGATGAATTCGTATAGCGTACCGTGATAGTTCTTGCCGCCGGACTTCGTATTTACCGAAATCATGATGCCGGGGTTGCGGCCATACTCGGCGTTAAACGTGGAGGTCTGCACCTTGAATTCGCCGACCGCGTCGAGCGAAATCTGAGTATATTGGCCATCGTTCGCACCGACGTCAGTGTTAATGGCGCCATCCAAAAATACGTTGTTATTGGAGCCTCGCAGACCGTTGACGTTGAAGGCGTCAGTATTATTGAAGGCGAGGCGGAAGTCAGTCCGATCGTTTGAGACCACGCCGGGCAGCGTGCGCATCAAGGATTGAAAGTCGCGGCCATTTAAGGAGAGGTCCGTCACCTGTTTATTAGTGAGGGTGAAACTCTTATTGGCGGTGGTGGTTTCCACCAGCGGCACGGTGGTTTCGACAGTCACCGAGTCAGTGGTGGAGCCAATCTCCAGGACGACATTACCCAGATTCATATTCTGGTTCTGATCCAGCTGCAGATCAGTGCTGGTGCGAGTCTTAAATCCCGCGATTTGAATTTTGAGGTCGTAGAGACCGGGTTGAATGTTGGCGACCTGGAAGACGCCATCGTTACCGCTGGTCACTTCGCGAGCAATGACATTCTTGCGTTGATCAGTGGCGGTAATTTTGGCGCCCTTGATGGCGGCGCCCGATGGGTCGACCAGGACACCTTGAATGGTGCTGGTTTGAGAGAGAACAGGGAAGGCACAAAGTGCTATTCCCACCATAAGCTTACGTAGCATGATCCAAACGTATCATAGGCAAATGCGATAAGGTGTCAGAATATGCTCCTTCGATGTGTGCTCACCTTGGCGTTAACGGCTCTAGCGGTTTGGCCCCAGATGAAGAAGACCGAGGTCATCAAGGCCAC
>JAYVRS010000226.1:0-7468 GCA_043776185.1 Bryobacteraceae bacterium
TCCGGAATCGTCACGCCCTTCGCCTGCGCGATGCGCGAGCCCAGGGTCTGCGCTACGGTGCTCATCGCTGCGCCGTAATTGCGGTCCCGCATCGGCTGGCGAATCTCACGAAGCATGCCGCCCAAGAAGCCGTCGGGAATCACGCTTTCAAGGCCATAACCCACTTCGAGGCGCGTCTTGCGGTCGTCCATCGAGATGAGGAAGAGCACGCCCTCATTGGTCGCTTTGCCGCCGATGCCCCACTTGCGATAGAGCGCATTGGCCACGTCGGCGATCGGCTCGTCGTCCAGCTTGCGGATGGTGACGATGGCGATCTCGGCGTTGGTGGCTTCCTTCACCCGCCGGCAGTAATTTTCGATTTGCGCCTTCGTGCCGGCATCCAGCACGCGGGCAAAGTCCGAGACATGGCCCTCAGGCGTAAGGGTATTGACGTCCAGGGCCAGCAGCCCGGCGGAGAGCCATGCAGCGATGGTGATCAGGCGAAACAACACCTTCACGATATCAGGAGGCCAGCAGTTGGCGTTCGGCAATTACGGTTTCGAGCGGCCCCAGCACGGTAACCGCCAGATTCTCGGGCCGGAAAGCATTTCGGGCCACGGTCATCACTTCCTCTTCAGTCACGGATTCCGTCATCCGCACCATGTCGTCCATCGTATGGAAGCGGTCGAAGTACATATACTGCCGGGCCAGATTCGACATCCGCGACCCGGTCGACTCCAGGCTCAGCATCAGCGAACCCTTCATATGATCCTTCGCCCGGCGCAACTCTTCTGCGGGAATCCCCTCCGCCTTGATTTGCCGGAACTCCTCAATCACTGAAGCGATCACCTTGTCCACCGTCGCCCCGGCCGTACCGGCGTAAACGCCAAAGCAGCCCGTATCGCGATAGAGACTCAGCTCGGAGTACACCGAATAAGCCAACCCCTGCCGTTCGCGAATGCTCTGGAAGAGGCGCGAACTCATGCCGGCGCCCATCAGCGTGTTCAATACAAACCAGGCATAGCGTCGCGGATGCGCGATCGGCAACGCGGGCACACCCACGCAGACCAAGGCCTGCTGCAAACGCTTCTTTTTGACGGTGATTTCGGCGCCCGTCACAGCGGCTGGGTCAGGTAGCTTGGGTAACTCACCTTTCACTCCGGCAAAATGCCGCTCGGCCAATTCAATTAGTTTCTCGTGATCGAGATTTCCCGCCGCCGTAATCATCAAGTTACTCGGTACATAAATAGACGCGTGATACTTGGCTAATTGGGCGATGGTGAAACTCTGTATCGTCTTGCGCGAACCGAGAATCGACTTAGACAACGGATGGTTAGGCCAGAAACGCGTGGTGAATAACTCATGCACCACATACTCCGGGTTATCCAACTCCATCTTGAGCTCTTCGAGGATAACGCTCTTTTCCTTTTCGAGATCGGCGGGGTCAAAGCGCGGATGGAGCACTAGGTCGGCCAGAATATCCATCGCAATGGGCAAGTGTTCGTCCAGTACTTTGATATTAAAGCCGACTAACTCTTTACCGGTAAAGGCGTCCAGGTTTCCGCCAATGGAATCCACCTCGCGGGCAATCCCTTCCGCGCTGCGCGTGTGCGTGCCCTTAAAGAGCATGTGCTCCAGAAAGTGGCTGATGCCGATCTCTTTGGGATGCTCGGCGCGCGAGCCGGTGCCTACCCAAACGCCAACAGCCACACTGCGGACATGCGCCATCTTCTCGGTGATGACCCGCATGCCATTGGAAAGACGGGCGACTTCGACGTCACGCGCCGGAGAACTATGGGAGGACATAAGGACCTTTCAAAACAATGCAGTAAATGCCAGTGGGGTGGGCCTCCGACCCGCCTATCTCCCGCATTATGGAGCCTCCACTTCGGCGGGCTCTGAGCGGGCGCTTTCGTTGCCCAGACGGTCAACGGCGGTAATGGCATAGCGATAGCGCTGGCCGGTTTGGATTTGCGCATCGCGAAATGCCGGAGGCTCCACCTCGGCGACGCGCGCAAAGGCACCATCGCCCAAGGCCCGATAAACACGATATTTGGCTAAGTCGGAATCGGTATTGCGATCCCAGCCAACTTCAATGGTCTTGGCCCCGGCGAGCACGGCCAAGCCCGTTGGTACGCCAGGCGCGAAGTGGTCCACATGAGGCACCGCGAGGTTTGGGGAAGGCTCGCTGACGGCGTTGATGTCGCCGGCCCGCACGTAACTCTGCAGAGTGTAGTAATAAGTAGGGCCGAAAGCCGTCACTAAGTCAACATATTGGGTCTCCACTAAGTCCGCGATCGTTTGCGCGGGGGCCTCGCCGATTTGGCGAGTTACTCGATAATGGACGCCAGGCTGACCAGGCGCGGTCCACTTGAGATGAATACCGTCGGCTTGCGAAACGGCGGCAAAATCGGCGAGCGCGGTAAGCGGCGGAATCACGCTCACCGCGACTAAGTTCGACATAGCGCTTAGTCGGCCAGCCGGACTCGTCAACCTGACACCTAGGACGACGTCTTTACCTGCCCAGCTATCGGCGTCAAACGCTTTCGTCACCGTCTGCAGCGCAACCGGCGCGGCCTTGGCTCCCTTTTTCTGGCGGATCACCACCGGCGGTAGCAACACCGGCCATTCCACCGGCACGGCCCGTGCACCGGCCAGCCAAGCGTTCAAATCAAATGGAGGCGCCGGCGCTCCGCCCACCCGTAAGTCAATGGTGCCGGCCTCGCGAATCGGCAACCCCTCACCCGTCGCGATGGGCATCGTGAAAGATATCTCCAAATTGCGTCCCCGCTCCACCACGCGCAGGTCTAACACCGGCTTGGGAATGCGGAGCGCCGGCGCCTGCGGATCGCCCACATAGCCGCAACCGGCGAGCGACGCCAACAGACACAACGGCAGCAAAAGCCTCATAGAATATAGCGGCTCAAGTCCTGATCCTGCACGATATCGGTGAGCGCCTTGCGCACATAGGCCCCATCGATCTTGACATTCTTCTTCTTCAGGTCAGGCCCCTCAAAGGAAATCTCTTCCAGCACTTTCTCCAGAATGGTGTGCAACCGGCGGGCGCCGATATTCTCGTTGGTCTCATTCACCTTGGCGGCCAGGCTCGCCAGCGCTTCAATGGCATCGTCAGTAAAATTGAGCTTGA
Organism: Bryobacteraceae bacterium; assembly: GCA_043776185.1. Classification (GTDB taxonomy): domain Bacteria; phylum Acidobacteriota; class Terriglobia; order Bryobacterales; family Bryobacteraceae; genus JALHNI01. Next base: position 3,128 of record JAYVRS010000226.1, read on the forward strand.
CGCCCTCGGTCTCCATCAACGCTACATATTGCTTGATCAGCGCATTCTTAGGCTCTTTCAGAATGCGAATAAAATCGGCCTCGGTTAATGGCTTCAGTTCTACGCGAATCGGAAAGCGGCCTTGTAACTCAGGGATCAAGTCACTGGGCTTGGACACGTGAAACGCGCCCGCCGCAATAAAAAGAATATGGTCCGTGCGGACGAAGCCGTAACGCGTGTTGACCGTGGTGCCTTCGACGATCGGCAGAATGTCGCGCTGCACGCCTTCGCGGCTGATGTCGGGCCCGTGCCCGCCTTCGCGCCCGGCGATCTTATCGATCTCGTCCAGAAAGATCATGCCGTTCCGCTCCACCCGCTCGGTGGCAATGCGCGTAACATGATCCATGTCCAGCAGCTTCTCTTCTTCTTCCTGCACTAAGTAATCGAAAGCGTCCACCACGCGCATCTTACGCTTGCGGCTCTTGGGCGCGAACATACTCGCCAGGATGTCCTTAAAATTGACATCCATCTCCTCGTTGCCCATGCTGCCGCCCAGCTCCATGCGCGGCCCACGCTCTTTTACTTCCAGCTCGACGTTCTTTTCATCCAACTTGCCGGCGCGCAGACGATCGCGCATCTTCTCCCGCGAGCGTTCAATGGCCGCGGGCTCTTCGCCTTCGGCAGCGGGCGGCGGCAATAATAGGTCCAGCAGACGGTCCTCGGCGGCGGCCTCGGCGCGATCAGCCACTTCGTCCAGCTTCTCTTCGCGCACCATGTCGATGGCGATCTCTACTAAGTCGCGGATCATCGATTCGACATCGCGGCCCACATAGCCCACTTCGGTGAACTTACTCGCTTCCACCTTCAGAAATGGTGAGTTCGCGAGTTTCGCCAAGCGGCGGGCCAACTCCGTCTTGCCGACGCCGGTGGGGCCGATCATCAGAATGTTCTTCGGCATCACCTCCTCGGCCATCTCCGGAGGTAACTTCTGGCGGCGCACGCGATTGCGCAAGGCGATGGCGATCGCCTTCTTCGCGTCCGCTTGGCCGACCACGTACTTATCAAGCTCGCGGACGATTTCGCGCGGCGTAAGTTCGTCAAGAATCGCCGAATCGTCGTCGGTGGGTTGGGGTAAGTAGATCACCACTAACCAAGCTCCTCCATGATGATCTGGTGATTGGTGTAAATGCAGATGTCGCCAGCGATCTTCATGGCCTTCTCAACAATCTCTCGCGCGTTGAACTGCGTATTTTCGAGCAATGCCAGCGCGGCGGCCTTGGCAAACGAAGCGCCGGAACCGATCGCCGCGATCTGGTCGTCCGGATCGATCACGTCGCCATTGCCACTCACAATATAGGTGTGCTTCTCGTCGGCGACGATCAACAAGGCTTCCAGGTGGCGCAAGGCGCGGTCAGTGCGCCAATCCTTGGCGAGCTCGATCACGGACCTTTGCAGGTTGCCATTGTGCTGATCGAGTTTCACCTCGAAACGCGAAAAAAGCGCAAAGGCATCGGCCGTGGAACCGGCAAAGCCAGCGATGATTTTGTCTTTGTAAAGACGGCGCAGCTTCCGGGCGGAGGCTTTGAGAACTTCCTGGCCAAAGGTGACTTGGCCATCGCCCGCAATCACCACTTTGCCATCCCGGCGCACGCACAAGATGGTGGTGGAGCGGATTCTTTCTTTCATGGTTGGTGGACTACCGCCCTCAGTTTAGCACCCTGAAAACTGTAGTCCACCACGGAAGCACCTAACGCTTCAGCGAGTCGCGAATCTGCGTAAGCAGAACTTCTTCATTGCTCGGCCCAGCCGGCGCGGGCGCCGGAGGCGGCGGCATCAACTTCTGCACCTGCTTCACCATGATGAAGATCACGAAGGCCAGGATCAGGAAGTTCAGTAGAATCGTCAAAAAATTGCCATAGGCGAGAACGGCCCCACCGGCCTTTTTCGCTTCTGCGAGGGTGGCGTAGGTCTTGTCGTCCAGGGCCACGAACATGTTCGAAAAATCAATACCACCGCCCATCAACTTGCCGAGGATCGGCATGATGATGTCGCCCACCAGCGAATCGACAATCTTGCCGAAGGCCGCGCCAATGATCACGCCAACCGCGAGATCCATCACATTGCCCTTGAGGATAAACGCCTTAAAATCTGAAATCATCTCTCTCTTCTCTCTTTCTTCTCTTGTTGCTCAAGTTTAAGGAACAACTCATGAGACACATGATATTCGCGGAATGTCACAATAGGAAGGTGTTTGGCCAATATTTTGTAGAAACCTCACAAGCGCGCTACCCAGTTGTGGTGGAACGCGGCAGTATGGAAACGCGACTGGCGAAATTAATTCCTGCTCATGTCCATCGCATCTTTGTAATTACTGAGGCTGCCGTGTGGCAAATGCACGGCCACCGCCTTACGCCTGCCCTCGAAGCCTTCGGCGATCGGGTGCGGATTCTGTATTTCCCCGGTGGCGAGGCTCGCAAGCGCTTGTCAGAGGTGGAGTCTCTCACCGATCAAATGCTCGCTGCGGGCGGCGACCGTTCGTCCCTAGTTATCGGCTTCGGCGGCGGCATCGTCACCGATGTGGCCGGCTTCGCGGCTGCTGTTTTCATGCGGGGCATTCCCGTAATTCAGGTGCCCACCACGCTATTGGCCCAGGTGGACGCTGCGGTCGGCGGCAAAACAGGCGTCAACCTCGTCGATGGCAAGAACCTCGTCGGGGCCTTTCACCAACCCCTGGCCGTCATCATCGATCCCCAGGTGCTCGATACGCTGGCCGTGCGCGAGGTCCGCGCGGGCCTCTACGAAGTGCTCAAGCACGGCGTCATCCGCAGCCCCGAACTCTTCCGGCTGATGGCCGATCATCCCCTCAAAATGTTAGCCCGCGAAGCGCTCTATTTTGATCAAGCCATTGCCGAAAGCGTGCGCATCAAATGCGAAGTGGTCTCCGCGGATGAAAAAGAGGGCGACTTGCGACGAATTCTGAACTTTGGACATACCATCGGCCATGCGCTCGAAGCCGAAACCCGGTATAGCCTGCTGTTGCACGGCGAAGCGGTGGCCTTCGGCATGCGCGCGGCCACCCATTTGGCAGTGCGGATGGACACGCTAGCGCCCGAAGTCGGCACCGAAATCAACGAGGCCATTGAAGCCTATGGTGCCATCCCCAGCCTCTCCGGCATTACGTCCGAGGTCCTGATGGCGCGGCTGGTAAGCGACAAAAAGACCATCGGCGGGCGCGTGCATTTCGTGTTGCCCACGCGCATTGGAGACACGATGATTCGGTCCAATGTGCCGGACGACGCGATCAAAGCGGCCATCGAAGCGTCCTTATGAAGGGGTCGCGGCCTTTGGAGATCGAAGATGAGCGGGAGGCATCGCGCTGGGTCCGCGAGATGTTTGGCCGGGTCGCGGGCCGCTACGACACGGTGAACCGGTTGACCTCGTTCAGCCTTGATCGTTGGTGGCGGCGCGTCACCGCCCAGCGTCTCGAACCGATTCTGCGCGATCCATCTGCCCGCGTGCTCGACCTGTGCTGCGGCACCGGCGACCTCGGTTTAGCTCTGCGCCGTCGTGGCCCCGCCCAAGTGATGGGCTCCGACTTTTGCCATCCCATGCTCCAGCAGGCTCTGTACAAAGGGCTCGTCCCTGTCTTCGAAGCCGACGCCCTCAGCCTGCCTCTCGCCGGATCGACTTTTGATTTAGTCACGGTGGCTTTCGGCTTCCGGAATCTGGCGAACTACGAAGCCGGTCTGCGCGAAGTTTGGCGGGTCCTAAAGCCAGGCGGCACCCTGGCGATTCTCGAATTCTCCACCATGCCCAATCCGATATTACGCGCCGGCTATGAATTCTACTTTCAGCGCGTGCTGCCCGTGGTTGCCGGCTGGATCACCGGAGCGCGCGACGCCTACACTTACTTACCGGCCTCGGTGAGTAAGTTCCCGGCCGCCCCGGAGTTAGCCAAGCGAATGACCGACGCGGGCTTCGGCGAAGTAACTTACGAACGCTTTGCCTGCGGCGCCTTAGCGTTGCATCGTGGACGTAAAGTTTGATTGCTTGCCTACTTGTTACTAGTGCTCCGACCGCGTGAACAATCCTTTTCCTGGGGTACGGCGCGCGAATGGCTCTACAGCCCCCGATGACAATCGGGGGGTCACAGACCTTCCGCTGTACTCTGTTTCCGAGACGTCGGAATGACCGTTTTCATTGATAAATCAAGCCTGTCGGTGGTGAGCCTCGATCCAGTGCGACGAGGAATGCTCACCCCCCCAATTACCATCGGGGGCTGCACAGGACAGTCGGCTGCGGTACGGCTCAAAGATTACTTGTCACGCGGTCAGAGTACTAGCCCACGGCGTTAGCCGTGGG
>JAYVRS010000227.1:0-2292 GCA_043776185.1 Bryobacteraceae bacterium
GTCGCATCGACGACATCGAAATCCATCAGTCCGATGGTGCCCACGCCCGCCGCCGCCAGGTACATGCCGATCGGCGCGCCTAGCCCGCCCGTGCCGATCATCAGCACGCGCGCCGCCTTCAGCTTCTCCTGGCCTTCGACGCCCATCTCCGGCATGATCAACTGCCGGCTGTAGCGCAGCATCTCTTCGTTCGAGAGAGTGCCCCCGGCAATACTGGGGACGATGGAGACGACGTCCTTGGCTTCAAGCGGCGTGGCCTCGCGTTCCAGGTAGCGGATGTCCTCGTCGTTCACGTAGACGTTGATAAAACTGCGCAGTTTGCCTTCGGCATTGAAGAGGTTCTTGCCGAGTTCGGGGAATTGGGTAGTCAGTGTTTGGAGCGCCTCACCCACCGTGGCTGCGGCGATCTCAACGGAATCGGTATCAGCGGTAAACCGGCGCAAGGCCGTGGGAATCATGATCAGGGGCATCTGCCCTCTAGTTTGTCACTTTGGCCGGTAGAGCTTCAATACCTGCAAGGCAAGGTCGCGCGCTTTCACGTCCGAGCGATTGGCGAGCACCAGCACTTCGTAGCCATTCTGGACGAGCAGGGCATGGCGGAACCCGATGGTCTCGCCGGTATGCCAACGCAGCGGGCCGCGGATGAACCAGCCGAATCCATACTCGGTCGACGTTCCATCACGGAGAGCCATCGGAGTAAATGCCAGCTGCTGTGTAGCCTCGCTCAAAACGCAGTGCTTCCGCATGCAGTCGAGCCAGTGCTCTATGTCTTCGAGAGAAGAGTACAATCCGCCGTCGCCCAATACGGCGCTGGTGCGGCTTTGGTCGGTGCGCCGGGTGCCGCCCTCGGCGTAGCCATAAGCTCGTTCCGCGACCGTGTCGCGACCGTCCTCGTGCGCGACACTTCGCAGCATGCCTGCAGGCTTCAGCACTCGCTCCCGCAGGGCGTCGGCATAGCGCTGGCCGGTGATCTTTTCCACCAGCGACGCGAGTAGCGAGTAACCGGAGTTACTGTAAGCGTACTTAGTGCCGGGCGGGGTGAGTAAGTCCGGCAGCTGGCGCAGAATCGTCAGGACTTCGGCGTCCTTGACCTGAAAGTCGCCGGGCGGCAGGTGATCTTCGTAGTCAGCCAAACCCGACTGATGGGTTAGTAAGTGGCGTACTGTAATACCGGCGGGTAAGCCCGGCAAGTAGGCCGCAATCGGGTCATCCACTTGGATCCGTTTTTCCTGCACTAAAGTCAAGACCGTAGTGGCTGTAAACTGCTTACTGATCGAGGCGAGGCGATAGTTGGTTTGCGGCGTGGCCGACTGCTTGGCCTCCACGTCGGCTAGCCCGTAGCTGCGGCGAAATAGCGTTTGGCCCTCATGTCGAACCAGTACGCTGACTCCCGCCGCATCGGGACGGTCGTAAGTGGCCAGCAGGGCACCGGGATCCACGGCCATCGCGAGTAATATCGGGAGCATCATTTTGGCCTTCGTCCTCCAACATCCCCTCCCTCACGGTCGGGGTTCGTTTGGTTGCCTATGTGCCCGGTCGGACATGCTCTTGTGCAGCGGGCACATAGGTAACACTTTTGGATCGGGTCTCTGGGTCAGTATAGCGGGGTTAGAGAGAGGGCTTCGGGATGCGCCACCGGCCCGCGCTGGGCTTGGATGTGGGCGGCGGTAGCGGTCAGCAGCAAGCCGATGGTGAAGATCAACACACTGCTAATTTACTACTATGGGAGCTTCAGCATGCGCTCACTCTTGTTCTTCGCCGCCCTAACTCTCGCCGCCGCTCCGCGCATCGTCACCATTGGCGACGTGAAAATTACTGGCCGTTATGAGGTAATTGCCCTGCCTGCGAGCGATGCACACTTTCCGCCGTTGGGTATGGCGTATCGCGACAACGCCGCCGCGCACCACATCTGGCGGACGATCCATAGCGCCGCACCGGACGTCGTGGTCACCGCTACTCCGATGCCGTCGTTAGTCCAAGCACTGGAGGGGCAGGTGCCAGTGGTGACTAAGTTACCGCGCAAGATTGCGCCTTCCGCGTTGGCGCTGGAACGCGCGCGCCGCTTGCGCCGCACGCCTCGTCAGTTGGCGGACGAACTCTTAAAGGTGTATGGCCAGGAGCTGAAGGAAGTGGCCTACATACCGGCGTTCGCGCTGATCGCGCGCGCCCGTTTGGGAGACAAGGCCGGCGTGGAAGCCATCCTGGCGCCTTACCTGAACGGCCAGCAGGACTCGCTCGCCAAGCCCACGGCCAGCCATTTTTCGGGCCATCTGATTTTTGCCGAGCTCGGGC
>JAYVRS010000228.1:0-2291 GCA_043776185.1 Bryobacteraceae bacterium
GTCGTCTTGGCTTCGCTCACTCCCATCTCCGACGCTTTCCAGAAACTCAGCGCCCGCCGCCCCGTCGGTAAGATCCTCAGCCTCAATAACTGGCTCAAAACCTACACCGCCAAATCCGGAGCCACTTACTTGGATCTTTACACTCCCCTCGCCGAAGGCCGCGCCTTCAAGAAAGAATTTACCGTCGACGGTCTACTTCCCAATGCCGCCGGCTACGCCGTGATGGCTCCGCTTGCCGAAAAGGCCATCGCCGAAGCCCTGAAATAACCCTATATGTCCAACCCCAAAATTGCCCTAGTTACTGGCGCCGGCAGCGGTATTGGCCGCGCGGTTAGCCTCGCCTTGCACCAAGCCGGTTACAACGTCGTCATCGCCGGACGCCGCGCCGCCGAACTGGAGAAGACGGCCGCGCTCGCCGGTGATCGCATCCTCGCCGTGCCCACCGACGTCACCCAACTGGCCGCCGTCCAAGCCCTCTTCGATCGCCTCGTGGCCGAATACGGCCGCCTCGACGTGCTCTTCAACAACGCCGGCATGGGCGCCCCAGCCATCCCCATGGACGAACTTACTTTTGACCAATGGACCGCCGTCGTCAACGTCAACCTCACCGGCGCATTTCTCTGCGCCCAACACGCCATGCGGCTCATGAAGCAGCAGACGCCCCGTGGCGGACGCATCATCAACAACGGCTCCATCTCGGCCACCGCTCCGCGCCCGCACTCAGCCCCTTACACAGCCACCAAACACGCCATCACCGGACTTACTAAGTCCATCTCCCTCGACGGACGCGCCTTCGACATCGCCTGTGGCCAAATCGACATCGGTAACGCCGCCACCGAAATGACCGAGCGCATGACCCTCGGCGTTCCCCAAGCCAACGGCACCATGATGATCGAGCCTCGCATGGACGTCAAGCACGTCGCCGATACCGTCGTTCACATGGCTAACTTGCCCCTCACCGCTAACATCCAATTCGTCACCGTCATGGCCACCACCATGCCGTTAGTCGGGCGTGGTTAATGAACCCCTACGCCGAATTCCTGGGCGCTCGTAATCCCCTCGCCACCATCACGGAAACTCCCTCTTGCCTGCATAGCCTGCTCGGCCATCTTACTTCCGCTGAACTAAACCGCGCACCCGAGGGTAAGTGGAGCATCCGCGAAGTGCTGGCCCACCTGGCCGACACCGAGATCGTCTTTGCTTTTCGCCTGCGCCAAGCCATCGCCGAATCCAACCATGTCATCCAACCTTTTGACCAGGATGCCTGGGCCACCGGCTACGCCAAAGTCGACGCCACCGCCGCCATGGCCGTCTTTGCCACCGTGCGCCGCTGGAACATCGCCTTCATCAGATCGCTACCGGCTGAAGCGTTCACCAAGACCCTCACCCACCCCGAACGCGGACCCATGACCGTCCAGACCGTCGTCGAAACCATGGGCGGCCACGACCTAAACCACATCGCCCAACTAGAAAAGCTACTCTAACCCGCGCACGAGTAAATCCCAGTGGGGTGGGCCTCCGGCCCGCCTTCATCGCTAATCAAGAACTGGCCAGTAAGTAATTCCTCTTACCTGGTAGTTACCTGCTAGCCCACGGCGTCAGCCGTGGGACACATTATTGGTTATTGGGCTGTTCGTGCCCAACGGCCAGCGCTGCGGGCAAGTAAACGGGCCAATAGTAATAGTTGCGCCGTGAGTGCCCAAATCTAGATCTTAAAGAATATCCCGCGCCGGTAAAGCCCATAGCAGAGTCCCCACATCACGGTCATCACGAGCAAATGGTGAGGAATCGCCCCAACCGGACCCAGCATGGCGAACTGGTGCCCGTCAAGATAGCCGATGCCACGCGACAGCCGGCCGTGCAGCACTTGCGAGAAAGAATAGATAAAGATACAGTTCATTCCGACCACGACGAACGGGAAGGTCCAACGCTTAAAGCCTTGCACCTCCACCAGCCAATAGACGGCGGTAAAGGCAACTAGCACCAATCCGGCACTCCAGAAGGTAAACGAACCCAACCAAAGCCGCTTCACCATCGGGATCCAGTTACTCAGCAACACGCCCACGGCCAGCGCGCCGGTGCCGCACGCTAATAGCAGGCGAATTCGCTCCAGGTGGCTGCGTTTCGATAACATCAGCAAACCGGTCCAGCACCCGAATAACACCGTGATCGCATTACCCAGGAAGTTAATCGTCGTGTAGTAACCGGAGTAGTTGTAGCCCAGCACTTTCAGATCAATCACCGCTCCGATGTTACCTGCCGGGTCAAACGGGCCGCTGGCCCCCGGCCAT
>JAYVRS010000229.1:0-2288 GCA_043776185.1 Bryobacteraceae bacterium
GCCGCCGTCGCTTCCCGGGTGGGGGGGAACCCGGAACTCGTCCAGGAAGGTCGCACCGGTCTCACCTTCCCCCCCGGAGACTCCACCGCCCTGGCCGGCTGCCTGCAGATCCTCATCGCCCACGACGCACGCCGTCGCGAAATGGCCGCCGCCGGACAACAGCTAATCCGCGATCAATTCTCCATCACGAACGCCGCGCAAAGGATGGGACAGATTTACACCGGCATTCTCGCGCATCGGCAAAGTCCCAACTAACCCGGACCTTACTGTAGCTCCTGATTCGCTATCTCACGACACAAATAAACCGGTGCCGCCAAGGTCAATCACTGTCTTACCCGCCGCGCGAATTTGCGCAATCACCTCGGGCGCGGGGTTGGTCGTCACCACCACCGCCTCGGCCCATTCCAGCAACTCGCCCACCTCGGCCGTCAGCACCTTGCCGACGTGCGGAATAGCGTTCAGAATGTAGTTCTTGTTACTGCCGTAGATGTCCGCGAGCCGAATGTGGGGATCATAGACGCGCACGTCGCGCCCCTTACCCAGCAGAAACTCGATCAGCGGCACGCTGGGGCTTTCGCGCAAATCATCGGTATTCGCCTTGAAAGCCAAGCCCATTATGGCGATGCGCTGCACCGGCAAGTCGAGCACCGCCTGAATGCCGCGCGACAAGTGCCGCTCGTTGCTCGCCAGCACATTTTCGAGCATCGGCAGTTTCACGTCGAGCCGGCCGGCGCGAAAAACAATCGCCCGCAGATCCTTCGGCAGACACGATCCGCCAAAGGCAAAACCCGGTTTTAAGTAAGCAGCCGACGCATTCAATTTCTTATCTTCGCAAAGCGTCTCCATCACCTCCGCACCGTCGATGCCCATGCGCTGCGCCAGCGCCCCAATTTCGTTGGCAAAGGTGATCTTGACGGCGTGGAACGCGTTGCAGGCGTACTTGATCATCTCCGCCGTCTTCAGTGACACCAGGCACGGCTCAACCGCCAAATCAGCATAGAGGCCGGCCACGAGCGCCACGGCTTCCGCATCCGCGCCACCCACCACCAACAACGACGGCTCCCGGAAGTCCTTCACCGCCACGCCTTCGCGTAAGAATTCAGGATTCGACACCATCTTCACCGGAGCGTCCGCTCCGCCCACCGCCCGAAAAATCGCCTCAATGTCGTCGCCCGTACCCGGAAACACCGTACTGCGCGTGGCCACCACCAACGGTTGCCGGCTGTCGCGCTGCCACAGCGCAATTTCCTCCGCCACGCGCCGCAGGAAACCCAAATCCAAATCGCCGTTCTTCTCGGACGGCGTTCCCACGCAGAGCAGGGCCACCGTCGCCCCCTCCAGCGCCTCGGCCACGCTGGTGGTCGCGCGTAGGCGTCCAGCTTCGACGCCCGCTTGCACCAAGGCCGGTAAGCCTGGTTCAAAAAACGGCGCCCTCCCGGCATTTACTTCACTCACCTTGAAGGAGTCTTTATCTACTCCTCGTACCTGATGCCCCAACGAAGCCAAACAGGCAGATGTGACACACCCGACATATCCCAATCCAAAGACCGCGATGGTCTGCTTTCCACTATGCATGGTCAGTTACTAACTCCCTATCGCACAATCACTTGCGGCCAATCATGATGTTATCACAGCCGATTCTAGTACTCTCAGATCGCGATGCCGTCTACCACCTGACGGGTGATCATTTGCAGTCTACGGCCCGTACAGTCTCGTCGTTCGAGGATCGGCATGTCCGGCTAAACGCTGTACCTCTTCGAGTGCCACGCCCTGATTTAGCAAGTTGGTGAGGGTCGCCACCCGAAAGCTGTGCGCCGGCCGGCTAGTGTCCCATGGCTCTGCCGCCACCGTTTGGCGGGATGCCTTTCGATTCCCATCGTCGCCAACTTTCGCGGTTCGCTCGCCCGGCGCTTTACTGACCGCGATTCAAAGCCGGGGTCAAATTAACAGGGGCTATTGCTAAAGTGGACCGCTCCTTACACGACAAGGGGCACCGTTTCCCGCGAGTTTGGTTCCGAGCGTCTTCCGAACTACAATGAACGCATGGGGTTCGACGATTACAAACTGGTAATCTATCGGAACCAGCCCGACGGCTGGGTTGCCGAGATTCCCGCCATCGCGGGTTGCCACGCGCTGATGCCAACTGTGGCGGAGGCGGTGAGTGAACTCGACAAGGTCTTCCACTTGATTGAGGAGGAGTACCGCGCCGCCGGTCAGTCTTTGCCGCAGGACAACACCGAAATCGTGCATGCCTAGCGCCCGGGCAATTGAACTGCAGCGAGTCGCCG
>JAYVRS010000230.1:0-2286 GCA_043776185.1 Bryobacteraceae bacterium
TTCCTTTCCGTGGATAGTGATATCTTTCAGTCGAACCACTCCCCGTTTCCAGTCCCAATCGAAGTTGCCGAAAGTGGCGCGGGCGCCAGTAGCGCGTTCAATTTCAGCGACCGCGCGGGCTCGAAGCTTATCCGCCATCCAGCCCGAACGCCAAAGCCCCACCCCCAACAGCAGGAGCATAAGGAGTAACATGAGCAAAGCGAGCAGTAACTTACGGAGGCGTGTCATTGGTTGGCAAAGACCTCTTCTCGATACCGGATACTCACCTGGGTCCGTGTCAGGCTGATCCAGCGATCTAATTGGTTATCGATGCGCTCCTGCAGGAGAATCTCTTCCACCGCGCTGGCGGCATCCTCGGCGGAAGGTGCCGGCTCCTTCGACCGGGACCGCCAATCAGCCAGGAATTTCTTTTCGTAGTAATCACGGATATCTTCGGCAGCGATTTGGATGCCGGGGCGGAAACGATACTCAATAAATCGCAGTACCGTCAGCTGCCATAAGAAGCTCGCTTGCACCTCGGCTTCCGTCACTTGAGCAATCTTAAGTGCGGCTTGGTACTCACCGGCATTGTCGTGGAAGCGGCTGAGTTTGAAGGACGCCAACAGCGGCTGGGCCAGAGCCGTCTCTGGTATGGTGTATCGCGTCGTTTCGATTTCGCGTCGGATCAGCGCTTGTTGAATTAGCCGATCCGCTGCGTCGCGCTTGGAATCGCCATCCAATTGCAAGGGAATGCCTTCGAGCAGGGCGCGAATGCGCAGGTGCTCGATTAACTCACTTTCGGTAATGACCGTGGTTCCCACACTAACGGCGACCCGATCGATTAACTCTGCACCGAACACGATCCGGGTGCCCAACAAAAGGCAAAGCACTGCCAGCCTCATTAGAAGGCCTGCCCCAACGAGAAATGAAACGCAAACTGATTGACGCGCTGTTGCGTGGCAATACCGCGTTGGAATAGCAGATCCTGATAGGTCCCTTGAAAGCCTTTGAAGCGCGGCGAGTTCGGGCTATAACCAACATCCACGCGAATGGGGCCCACGGGAGTGCGGTAACGAACTCCAATACCCAAGGTGTGCACGATGTAATTGAAATCAGTCAAGTTGCGTTGCTGCGAACGAAAACTAATTTGGTTGAGCTTAGTGTAGACGTTGCCGGCGTCGTGAAACAATACGCCGCTGAGATTGTCGCCGACGAGGGGGAGTCGCAGCTCAAGCCCATTGATCATGACCGCCTTGCCGCCTACGGGAAACCCCGTCACCAAATCACGAGGACCGGCCTGATTCTCTGAGAACCCGCGATGCGAGTTCGCTCCACCGGAAAAGAAACGCTCCGGTAACGGCACATCGCGTGCCGGGTTAGCACTCAGCCCATATTGCCAGCCAAAAGTAAGAGTCCGCGCGAAGACTAAGTCGCGGCCGATTTTGTAGTAAGACGAGTTACGCCCCAGAAAACGAATGAAATCAGACTCTGACGTCAGCGCCCGCGTCGAAACCGCCGTGTCCAGGGTGTTGTACCAGCCGCGCTTCGAATCAAGCGGATCGTCGCGTCGGTCTTGGATGAGCGTGATCGACGCAATGCCGAGACGCACCGGCTGCGACAACAAGGGGATTAACTGCGGCTCGATCTTTAGCGTACCAGCGTCCACTGCCACCCGCCGGTAAGTAAGCCGGTACTGCACGGTCATGGCCCGCGACAAGCGTTGACCGAGTTGCGCAGAAGCCTCTCGGCGACGGGCATCGAAAGTACGCACATTGCGCGAGTCATCATACAGCGCAGTAAAGATCAGGTTCAGCTTATCGCTATCCCGAAACTGCGGAGCCAAGTAAGAGGCCAGCACCCGGCGCTGCAGGTTAGACAGCCGCGTTTGCACGCTCGCCGTGTGCCCGACGCCGAACATGTTACTACGGGAAAGCCCTAAGAGCATGCGTGGACTGAAGCCGGTGCCGCCCGCCGGCGAATCAAAACTCGTAATGCCGCCGCCAATGCGCGCGATCTGAGCCCCGGCACCAAAGGTAATCGAGTATCTACGCGCTTCTTCCACTTGGTAAAGCACATACTTACTCGCTTCCGCTCCGTCTGGATTCTGGAGCGCCAAATCAACCCGGGCGAAAATTCCTAAATCGTAAAGGCGTCGCTGAGTATCGAGCATCTGGGCCTGGGAGATCGGATCGCCAGCGGCCAGACGCAGCCGACTTTCGACTAACTGCCGGTCGGTGGACTCCAGCCCTTCCACGATCACTTTCCGAATAAATTGCGGTCGGCCTTCTTGAATCGTAAACTTGATAT
>JAYVRS010000231.1:0-2286 GCA_043776185.1 Bryobacteraceae bacterium
ATACTCTGCATGCGCCCGCCATGGTCCTTGTCGCGTTTGGCGAATTGATCGGCCACCGACGAAAGCAGATCCAGGATCTCCATCGTCTCCCGCTCCTGACGGCGTACGTAGCCCGTCAGCTTCTTGCCGTAGTCCTCCACGGCGCCATTGAAGCGATCGCGCGTGTCGGTGATGCCTTTCTTGTCGAGCGTCGTCTGCACCCCAGCGCGAACGGTCTTCAGTTGCCGCCGCGGTTCGTCGAAAAGCTCCTTCGGCGAGTCGGGCAGATATTTCACGACGGCGTCCATCACGGCGCCTAAGCCTTCGATCAAGTGCTGGTAAGTCTCGGAAATGTCGTCAAGATGTGAGATTTGTTTACGCAGAGAGAACATGAATCACCCTGTGTGGACTTATCGGTCGACGCCCTTAAGATATGAGCTCGGTTTAGGGCAGAACGCTCAGCCATTCGCGGAGAATGGCATTGAACTCGCCGGAGCGTTCCAGCATCAGGAAATGCCCCGGTCCCGACAGAATCGTGGCGTCGAAGTCGGCGTACTTCCGGTTTACGGCGAGGTTAGTGGCAGGGTCACCCGGCGCGCGGACCGCCGCGTTGATGGCGCGCACCGGGATGCGCAGCGCGCGTAGGGCGGCCGGGAAATCGACGTTCGGGTAGTCGCGGATCAGCGCGGTTAGGACGGCCGGATTGGTGACGATGGCCTTGCCGATTACCTCGTCGGCCAGCGGCGATCCAGCCGGAAACATGCCGCGGATCATCGGCGTAATGGTGCCGGGGAAATCCTTGGCAAAGATGGCGGCGAGGCTATCTGCCTGCTCGCGAGTGAGATTCGCTTCCGCGTTGTGGACGCTATCCACTAACACCACGGCCCGCACCATGGGCATCCGCGCGGCGGCTAGTAATGCCACCGGGCCGCCCATGGAGTGGCCGATAAGGATGACCCGCTTGAGCTTGAGACGCTCCACGACGGCGCGAACATCGTCGGCGAGGCTCAGGAGCGTCCAGGTCTTGCGGCGGCCTGCCGTGGATTGGCCGTGGGCGCCTAAGTCGATGGTGACGACTTGATGGGCCGCCGCAAAGTAGTTGGCCTGCCGATGCCAAGCGCCGCGCTCACTGGCCCAGCCATGCAGAAAGACCAGCGTATTCTCGCCGGCCCCACGAACATCGTAGGCGATACGCACGCCATCCGGCCGGGCTAACTTCTTGGTGACGGGCGTCGTTGGGTCGAGTAACATCAGACTAAGTAAGAGTAAGTGCATTTATCGTACCGGAGAGTAAGTAGTGGTTTTATACAGGGCAATTTCGATGGCCTTGGGCACAGGCCCATGCGCGGCGGCATGTTCGGTTCGCACGCGCGCCCATTCGGGGTCGGCGCGGAAATTGTTCCAGCATTGCTCGCGCTCAGCCAGCGTCTCGAACGGTGTGAAATAGACCAAGTTCGGCATTTTGAGGCCAGCCGCGGTTTCGGCGTAAAGCACCGGATGAATTCCACAGCGATGAAAGATGGGGATTTCGGGCCCGGCGAACCGCGCGTGCAAGGGGATCATCTGCGCCGCGTTGGCGGCTTGATAGAGGCGGTATTCGAAGTAACGCGGCGCGGCCTGATCGGCGGACTTATCTAATAGCGGCGAATAGGCCGTGGGGCGCAGGTGGTGGACGGTGAGGCTCTCGTAAGTGAGGTCAGCGGGCTCGTTTACTTCCATCGTTTGATAGTGCTCCCAGGATTCGTGGCCGGTGATGACGAGCACTTGAGGCAGGGCCGAGGCGACCACGCCTTCGAGAATCAGCACGGGCCGCGCGCCGGCGGCGGGCAACCAGGACGAGGTCAAAAAGGCATGTAGTCGCTTCAGGCTCGGGCCCTGGGTCAGGACGTATTTGTGAACAGTGTAGAAGCTCATCGGGTCCGCTTGCTATCTTAACGTTGATGCCCCGCCGATTGTACTTTGCGTTAATGAGCCTCTCGCTGATGACCGCTGCGGACTTCCGCGCCCCCGCTGGCGACCAGACCGTGGCACGCAAGCCGGGGGCCGATACGATTATTCCCGGTGGCCGCATCGTACACGCCTACGGCGAACAGCACGCCACCGGCCCGGGCCCTTTCGGCCTGGCCGTGTCGCCCGACGGCAACACCGTGGTCAGCGCCGACGGCGGCCCCGGACGCTTCTCGCTCACGTTTCTCGATCGTGCCGACCAGAGCCGTTGGCAGGTGCGGTCGCTGAAGACCAAGAGCGTTGACGACGCCGAGAAGGAGAAGGATGGCGACGATTGGCGCAGCGTCTTTATGGGGCTGG
>JAYVRS010000232.1:0-7430 GCA_043776185.1 Bryobacteraceae bacterium
GAGCATCCGGTGGTGCAGCCCTGTTGGGTAAGGCTGAAACTAATGATGGCGGAATTAGCGACGGGCGCCAACGCGATGAAGAGAATAGGAATGAGGGCCCGGACAGAAAACATGAATTAACCTCAAGTTACTTAGTGCCAGATCTTAGCTGGTAAGCTGAGGGTAAGATACTCTTAGAGAGATACCAATAGTACTTACTTAGAATATCTTCAAAGTACTGGCTATTCGGTACTTCTAGCTGGCTGGTACTCCGATAAAATCGCGCACGGCCGATTCAAAGGCGCAAAGGTTGGTGAAATCGTTAGTACTTCCGCTGTCGAGGTTTAGGAATTTCGCGCCGCTTGGCACCCATCCTGGAGTGCTGACCCGTCTGTGGCGGCGATGCAGCTACGCCGATCGGCCTAATGGGCCGGAATCGACCGCGCCCAGTGGCGTCAGAAGGCAATCAACCAGGAGAGACCCTTCATCGACCTCCAACGACAGCAGCCCGCCGGAAGTCGTCGACGAGAGCGAACTGCCCTCTTGCTGCACGGCGATGGTGGTCCCCGACGGGCTTCGACTCTCCCCTACGGCCACCTCAATGGCGGCGATCAGGTGGGGGGTGAGGCTTCTGGGGAGCGGGAAGTCATGGGGGTGGATATCTGGAAAGTCTGGGTAAAACTAGATAAAACATTGAAATTGTCCGTGAGCCACTTGCGGCTGCCTGGCCCCCCGCTTGCCGTTCCGGATTGAGGCTTTTCTCCTCCCTTCGGCAAGCCTGGCACCGCAAGCCTTCTTCTAGTAGCGCTTCCACAGGCGTTTCGCCTGCCGGTAGCTCAACTCCATCCGCTCGGCTGCTTTCACCCGCGTCCAGGCCTGGCTTTGCACCGGTGCCAGCACCGCCATCGGCGGTTAAAAGAAGTGCCCCCATGAGCGAGCCTAAGCGAGCCTCTAGGGGACATTATCAAAAACGCGCAACAGCTGATGGTGGGTTCTCTGGCTGGTGCTACTCTTCGAAAAGCTCCCGTGCGCCGCCGGCGATCTTCGCCAAAATCTATGAGAGCCTTAGGGAAGTATGAGTAGCTACGGCATCAGCGACGAAGCCGATCTGTCGCTTAGTTCGATGGAAGGTGTCTATGTGGCGCCCGCCGTCGAGCCACGGGGCAAGCGGACGGTGCCGCCGCCTTCGTTGCGCGTGGGCGCGGCGGTGGCGCTGGGGGTAGCGGCGGTCTCTTATGCCATCCACTATCTGCCCTTCGTCCCCTTTCGCATCGTCAGTGAGCACGGCATTCGGCGGCCGATTAGCGCCTCCATCATTGCCATTCTGGCGGGCGTCGTGGTGGGGAACCTGTTTCGCCTGCCCGAGCCGGTCGGCGTGGGCTGCAAGGTAATTGTGCGGCGGTTGCTGCCGGTCACCATTGTGCTGGCCGGCGCCGGGCTCAACCTGACTGACCTGTCCGCCATCGGCTTCACCGCGCTCGCGATTACCGTAATCTGCATCGCCGTGGGCACCGCCGCGGCGTTCTACCTCGGGCGCGCCATGGGGCTCGCCAGCAAGACGTCGTTGTTGATTGGCGCGGGCACGGCCATTTGCGGCACCAGCGCCATCGTCGCGGTGGCGCCGTTGATTGCGGCGGAGGACGAGGACGTCACGCTCTCCGTGGGCACGGTGAATCTGCTGGGGATCCTGCTGATGTTCCTGTTACCGTTCCTCGGCGGCGCCCTCCAATTAGGAGACACGGGCTTTGGCATTTGGGCCGGCACCTCGATTCACGCGGTGCCGCAAGCGGTGGCCGCCGGCTTTGCCTTTAGCGAACCAGCGGGGACGCTGGCGACGCTGGTGAAGCTGGTCCGCGTGACGCTGCTGGCGCCGTTCATGGTCGCGCTGATCTTCCTCTACGTGCGCCGTTCGCAGCGGCAACAGGTAACGGTACATTATTCGCGGCTGATCCCCGTCTTTGTTTGGGGTTTCACGGCCATGGCGGTCCTGAACACGGCGCAGTTCTTTCCAGCGCTGGTGTTCCGCTTGGCGCCGTGGCTGCCCGTACAGTCCTTCACCCTGCCGTTGTCGACCACTTTGGTGGATATCGGAAATTACATTCTCACGTTCGTGATGGCCGCGATGGGGCTTGAAGTACGCCTGCGTCAACTCACCGCGGTGGGCGGCAAAGCGCTTCTGGTGGGGTCAATGGCGGCTGCCGTATTGTGTGTCACGAGTCTCGCGCTGATTCAACTCTTACTGCGCTAAGTCCGGGAGCAAACCGTCACTCTTCGAAGGCGAGTTGCCATTCGGCGGCGAATGAGCCGACCGCGAATGAGCTGTTGCCCGTTTTTGATAATGTCCCCATGAGCGAGCCTCTAATCGGAGGCGCGATTGAGGAAAACAGGGATGAGTGAGCGGGAGATGAGGCGTGCGGCAGTGCTGGCGCAGGTCAAGAGTCGAGCGTGGACGGTCGTGGAGGCGGCCGAGCGGATGGGGTTGAGCTATCGCCAAGCGCAACGATTGTGGAAGCGCTACCAGAAGGAAGAAGCGGCGGGACTGGTGCACGGCAACGCCGGTCGAAGCTCGAATCGAAGTAAGCCGAAGAAGGTGCGGAGGAAGGTCATCGGTCTGATCCGGAAGAAGTATTCGGGGGAAGTGGGTGAGCGCTTCGGGCCGACGCTGGCGGCCGAGCATCTGAAGAGCGAGGATGGCATTGAGCTGTCGGCGACGACGGTGAGACGGTGGATGTTGGCGGAAGGATTATGGAACCGCGAACGAAAGGTACGCCAGCACCGCAAGCGCCGAGAGCGGCGGGAGCACTTCGGGGAACTGGTGCAGATGGACGGCAGCTTCCATGAGTGGCTGGAGAAGCGCGGACCTCGCGGATGCCTGATGAACCTGGTGGATGACGCGACGTCGACGACGCTGTGCCGGATGGGGGATCAGGAAACGATCTGGGCGGCCGTGGGTGTATTGCGAGCGTGGATGGAAAAGTATGGGGTACCGAAGGCGTTGTAGACGGACTGGAAAAACGTCTATGTCCGGGAGCCGACGGCGAAGGAGTATTTGCACGGAACGCCTGCCACGACGCAGTTTGGCCGCATGTGCGAGCGGCTGGGAATCAAGATCATCGCGGCGGGATCGCCGGAGGCCAAGGGGCGGGTGGAGCGCAATCACGGTACCCATCAGGACCGGCTGGTGAAAAAGATGCGGCGTAAGCAGATCGCCACGCATGAGGCCGTAAACGAGTATTTGGAACATGAATATTGCGACGATCATAACCGGCGGTTTGCGGTGGACGCGGCATCGGAGGTGGACTATCATCTGCCGGTTCCTGGGGCCAAGCAACTCCGCGAGATCCTCCGGCTGGAGACCCTGCGAACGCTGGGCAACGACTGGGTGGTGCGGCACGAGAATCGCCTGTATCAAGTGGAAGCGCAGAGCCGGAACCATGCGCCGGCGAAGAGCAAGGTGACCGTGTGCGAGTGGGAAGACGGCACGCTGGAGATTCACTATCGGGGGAGAAAGTTGAGTTGGCAGGAGATCGAGACTCGGCCAGGGAAGCCGGCAGTGGCGGCGGCCAACCAACCGAGGCCCCGCCCACCGGCGGCGACGCAGATGCCGAATCACCCGTGGCGGCGAAGCTGCCAGATCTTTGCGTCCTCCTCACCGACCCGAAACTGAGCGTCCCGTCCACCCCGCCCTTCCTCTGCATTGAATTTCTCTCGCCCGAGGACCGCATGAGCCGTCTGGAGGTTCGCCTCAACGACTATCTGACGATGGGCGTCGGCACGGTCTGGGTCCTCGACCCGGAAACCCGCCAGTCTACACCGCCACCGCTGCCGAGGGCCTGCGCGAAGTGAACACCGGCGTACTTCGCACCGAGTTCACCGGCGATCAAGATGCCCCTAGCCGACATCTTCTAAAATTTCTTGCAGGAATTTCAGGTTTGGGTCACGGACTACCGTTGTTCGACACTGCGCCTTCAGCGAGTAGTTGTCAGCTTATGCCGTTATGGCTGTGGAGGTTGCCAAGATGAAGGCTCTCGAGTTTGAGACGACCGTGAATAACAGCGGCCAGATCTCGCTGCCAGTAGATTTGGCCGGGAACATTCCGTCGGGAGAGCTAGTGCGCGTCGTAATAATGTGGGATACCTCATCCACGGATGAGGCCTGGCGCGAAGCTGGCCGCCGGAAGTTTGAGGAAGCCTACTGCGCCGCAGACGTGGTGGGCGAGCAGCTAGCCGCAAATGACGCTCCAATCCGGTGACGCCTTATTGTTTCGTATGCAGTATCACCAAACTCAAGGATTCGACCCGTACTGGTGCTGCCGTCTAGCGAACCACGGGGAGCAGCGCCATAGCGGCCCAATTGGTAGCGGCTACGGAGATGAATTGATCCCGGCCATGAGGGAAACCTGATTCAAAGTAGGGTTGGAAGGGTACGGTGGTGCGGCTGCGAACGTACCAGGAGCCGTCTGCGTATTGGGTGGTGCGAAGATATTCCGCGCCGCGCTGATAGGCGGGTTGGCCGGGTTTCAACATGCCAGCCTTGCCGATTGCGAACAGTGCTTGGCCGGTGGCATAGGCGTCACTCGTTAGAGTTTTCGTTTGCGCCCAGCCGCCGTCTTCGCGTTGCTGCTTAAGAAGCTTGCGCGCGACGTTTTGGGCCGATGGGAGGTTGCCAGACCAGAGGAATCCCAGGATCTGAAATGTATAGTCTTCGGTGGTGACTGGTACGGCGGTTTGGAGCCATCGCTTCGCTTTCTGAATGGCTACATCGTATTGGGCTGGCTGGGATTTTGGTTTGTAGAAAATGACGCCACGAAGAGCGGTGGCGGTTCCTTGGATTGCGCTTGATTCCAATGGCGCGCGGCCGGGTGCGGCGGGCCAAGCCCCGTCTTCTCGCTGCTGGTTCTTGAGGTAGCGGACCATTGCATCGGTGGCGGCATCGGGCGGCCAATTTTCCGCCGCCAGGCCCAGCAGGATGTATCCTGTCGTGTCTGGGCCGCCGGGGATGGAGATGCCTTGCAGGTAGCGCTCGCGGAAACTTTCGATGAAAGCCCCTATGGCGGTCCTCTGGCGTTGGGCCGTCTGTTCGTCGATGGGCCATTTTTGGCGGCGGGCTTCGGCAACCAGCATGGCGGTTAAGTTGTTGCTATGGCAGGAGACGCAGCCCGCTTTGCGGAGGAAATCGACGTCGTTCTTCTGCACGATTGGAATGGCGCGAGTAACGGCGGCCCGGACATTAGAAGCAGCTTCTTGCCGGCCGCTGGGAAAGCGTTTGGTCTGGCCATTCCTAGCACCGGCCTGTTCCAGAAGTTTGGTGATTTGAAGATGGCCCTGGCTCTGGGCGAAATCGAGGGCGGTGGCGCCCAGTTCGGTTTGAGGGTCGAGTTTTGCGCCTTTTTCGAGAAGCGTTTTTGCGATTCCGGGGGATTCGGTTTCCGTGCTGGCGGCCAGCATCAGAGCGGTAGTTTGAAGGGCAGGTTCGGCGGTGTTGGGGTCGGCTCCTTTTTCAAGTAGAGTGCTCGTCAGGGTTGCGTCCCCCCGGTTAATGGCGCTGATGAGGGCGCGGCCAAGAATGGGTTTAGAGGCGGCAGGGAGTAAAGTTGCGATGCAGAATTGGCAGTTTGCCGTAATGGCGGCCGGGAGGCTGGAGGCTAGTTTCGCGGCGTCAAAGCCATGCTGAAGGAGGATCTTGAGTGTAGGCTCGTGATTAGCGCCGCGGGGTTCGGCTGTTGCGCCACTGTCGAGGAGGAGTTGCAGGACGACGGTCTGGCGATTCGCGGCGGCGATGGAAACCGCAGTGCGACCCTCTCTGGATTTGGCGTTAACTTCGGCTTTGTGGGTTATAAGAAGGCGCGTGATTTCGACGTCGTCGAGTGCCCAGATCAGCGCAGTGGCTCCGGCGTCATTGGTCAGGTTGGGATTGGCGTTGTAGGCGAGGAGTTGGCGGACGGCTTCGCGATTCGAACCAAGGGCGGCATGCATCAGAGGCGTATCGCCGTTGGGACCTTTGCGGTTGACCGCGTCCGGGTCCTTTTGCAGGGCTTTTTTGAAGGCCAAAGTGTTGCCCGAGCGGAGGGGGGCTATCAGGCTCATAGCGCGGGGATCGGCGGGTGGTAAGGGCTGATCGCCGGAGTGTATGTCAGGCCACTCGGCGCCCTGTTCAATCCAGGTGCGGACAAGGTTAATCTCTTCGGATCTAAGGGGACCGGAGAGGGGCATTTGCGGGCCATATTTTGTGCCCGAGATGCGGAGGAAGACCATGCTGGCTTCGGGGTTGCCGGGGCCAATGCGGACCGCGCCACGTCCCTGCATCGCCGAGCTCCGGCGGTCCAAGCGCATGGCCCCACTTTGCTGTTCGGGTCCGTGGCAGTGAATGCAGTTTTTTTGGAACAGGGGTTGGATGTCGCGTTGAAAGTCTACTTTGGCGGGCTGGGCATCGCAGCGGGTGGCCGCCAGGAAGAAGAAATAGATGGAACAGTTACGAGGCATGCATGATCCAGAATAGCTTGGACCGCTAACCACGGCGATTTTGCCTTCACGCGTTCTGTTCAGGCATAAGACCATGGCGCGGTTCCATCTTGGAAGCGTCTTACCGCCGCCTCTTGAAACGCGCCGTCGCCGGTAAGGAACGATCAGTGGCCATTGCGACCGTAAAATGGAACCGCGCGGCCGTCGTGCCAGCGGGACGGGCAGCCGATGGCTTGCGGTGGTACTGCGCCGGACACAGCGCCAATCTTTTGCCCCCGGTGCCGGTTTTGTGGGTGTTAGCTACGTCGCATCACCGTTGGACTCTCACTGGCATCAAAGTGGTGCATAATGGTGCAATGAGAGCCGAAGCAAAAACAGTGCGTCAAAGCGTGAGCCTGCCGGCCAAGGTAGCATCGCAGGTGCGTACCATGGCAAAATCCAGGCGGCTCAGCGCGACCCGCATGCTGGTTGAGTTGATCGAGAACGGCATTGAATCCCAGCAGCGAAAGCAGAAAGAATTCTTCGACCTCGCCGAGCGATTCCGCAATGAAACCGACCCGGAGGCCGCCAAGCGTTTGGGCGATCAGTTAGGCTCAATGGTCTTTGGTGGTTGATGCCCAAAATCGCTCGTTGGGAGAATTTTCCCGAGGGTGTCCGGCGGCATCTGGTTGATCGAATGCGAGACCGGGCCATCAGCATCGCCGATCTGAATCAACTCCGGCTTTGGATCGACACGAGCCCCGAAGTCCCCGTGGACGACTGGTTCAAGGATTTTGGCTCGTTCAAGATTTGCGGTCGCGGGCCATTGGCCAAGACATTTCTGCTTCGCGGCCAAGCCGCAAAAGGGGAGAAGCTCTAGTCGCGCCGCGATTGCCGTTAACGAGGGCCCCGCGGCATCCCAGCCCCGGCCTCCTGCGCGGCGCGCACCCCTCAACCAAACTAGACCCACTCCGCAGCCAGCGTAAGCTGGAAGGGTGAAAAGTTCGCACT
>JAYVRS010000233.1:0-7427 GCA_043776185.1 Bryobacteraceae bacterium
ACCGCCAATAAGCTCATGTCAGGCTCGGAAGTTCTGCTGGAATGCCTGGTTCAAGAAGGCGTCGAAGTAATTTTCGGCTACCCCGGTGGGGTCACGCTGCCGCTCTACGACGCGATGTATGACCATCCCATCCGCCATATTCTGGTGCGTCATGAAGCGAACGCCGCCTTTGCCGCCCAAGGCTATGCGCGGTCCACCGGCAAGACGGGCGTGTGCTGCGCGACATCCGGTCCTGGCGCTACCAACTTAGTCACCGGCTTGGTCGACGCCATGATGGATTCGATTCCGATGGTCGCCCTCACCGGTCAGGTGACCAGCAAGCTCATCGGCACCGACGCGTTTCAGGAGGCCGACACCTTCGGCATCACGCGTTCCGCCACGAAGCACAACTTCCTCGTAAAGAATCTGGCGGACCTGCCGCAGATCTTACACGAAGCTTTCTATATCGCCAAGAGCGGCCGCCCCGGCCCCGTATTGGTCGATATTCCCAAAGACATTTTTCAGGGCCAAAGCCACTATCAGCCGGTGAATAGCATTCACTTACCCGGCTATAAGTTCGTCGTCGATGGACACAACGGGCAAATCCGCCGCGCGGCCCAAATGATCTGGGAAGCGGAGCGTCCTTATGTCTATGCCGGCGGCGGCATTCTGCACGGCGATGCTTCCGCAGAGTTAGTGGAGATGATCGACATTGTCGATTGCCCCGCCGTCAACACCTTAATGGGCCTGGGCGCGGTGCCCGCCAATCATCCCCGCTTTATCTCCATGCCGGGCATGCACGGAAGTTACGCCGCTAACATGGGCATGTACAATGCCGACTTACTCATCGCGCTGGGCGTTCGCTTTGACGACCGCGTCACGGGCCGCCTCGCTGCCTTCGCGCCCTTCGCCAAAGTCATCCACGTCGACATCGATCCCAGCGAGATCTCTAAAATTCGCCACGCCGAGTTACCCATCGTGGGCGACGTGAAGCGCGTGCTCAAACGCCTGAATGTTTATCTTCGCGAGACCAAAGAAGAGATGGCACCCAAGACGGAACCCGCTCGCGCCGCCTGGCGCGGCCAGATCAAAGAGTGGATGGACGAGCATCCCTATGATCGTCCGGTCTCTCCCGATGAAATCAAACCCCAGCACCTGATGACGGAAATCGACCGCATCTCCGGAGGCAACGCCATCGTCTGCACGGACGTCGGACAGCATCAGATGTGGGCAGCTCAATTAATTCGCTTCAATAAGCCGCGCCTTTGGATTAACTCCGGCGGCCTTGGCTCTATGGGCTTCGGAATGCCGTCCGCGATGGGTGCGCAGGTCGCCAACCCCGATCAGCTGGTCTTTTCAATTTCCGGTGACGGCGGCTTCCAGATGTCGTTGCCTGAGCTGGCGACCATCGTCTCGAACGGCTTGCCCATCAAGATCATTGTTATGAACAATGGTTACTTAGGGATGGTCCGCCAGTGGCAGGAACTCTTCTTTAACAATCGCCTTTCGCAAGTAACTCTCGATGCCTTCCCCAAGGCCGACTTACTCGCGGCGGCGTATGGCTTCAAGGGCCGCACCATCCAACATCCGCGCGATCTCCGCTCCGCTCTCGAAGAGGCCGTCGCCGAGCCCGGACCCTACTTACTCGACGTACGTGTCACGTCCTTCGAAAACGTCTACCCCATGGTGCCCGCCGGCGGTGCCATCAACGAAATGGTGCTCGGCCAACCCACTCCCGCGCCCGTTGGTGTGAAGTAATAAGGACTCCAGAATCATGGCTGAAATCATTTCCCTCTTAGTGGAGAACAAGCCCGGCGCCCTCATGCGCGTCACGGGCGTCTTGGTGGCTCGCGGTTACAACATTGAATCGCTCACCGTCGCTCGCACGCTTGACCCCACGCTTTCCCGCATGACTATCGTCGTCGACGTCGAAGACCGGTTGCGTCCCCAGGTGATCAAGCAAATGAATAAGCTGATCAACGTGCTGCAGGCGCAGGACCATACCGATTCGCCCGCCGTATCGCGTGAGTTACTCCTATTGCGCGTCCGCGCCATCGCCGGCGAGGGCCAGAACAAAGACGCCCGCACGGCGATTTTAAAGGAGGCGGAAATTTTCGGTGCGCGCGTCGTGGCCTCCAATATCGAGGGCTTTGTTCTAGAAGTCACGGGTGACTCCGAGAAACTCGACGAGTTCATCGACGTCATGCGCAGTTACGGCGAAATTGAAGTTACTCGCAGCGGCATGTGTAGCGTGTCGCTCGAATCGAAAAAGCTGAAGCTGGCCCCGCCCGTTACGCGCGGTGCCACCCAACCAGAAGAAGAGGAGAACGGAGTCTTAAATGGCTAAGCGTTACTACGAAAAGGACGCCGACTTCCGGCGTCTGATGGATAAGACGATCGCGATCATCGGCTATGGCTCACAGGGCCACGCCCACGCGCTCAATTTACGGGACTCGGGCTTAAACGTCATCGTGGCGTTGTATCCCGGTTCAAAGAACTGGGCCAAGGCGGAAACCGCCGGTCTGAAAGTGATGTCGACCGCCGAGGCCACCAAGGCCGCCGACACGCTGATGATCCTGGTACCGGATCACATTCAGGCTGACCTGTATGAGAAAGAGATCGCCCCGCATTTGACGCCCGGCAAGACGCTCATGTTTGCGCATGGCTTCTCGATTCACTTCGGCTTCATCAAGGTGCCGGACTTTGTCGACGTCTCGATGATCGCGCCCAAGGCCCCTGGCCATCGCGTGCGGGAGCTCTACACCGAAGGTGTGGGCGTCCCCGGCTTAATCGCCGTCGCCCAGAACGCTTCCGGCCAAGCCACCGAGAATGCTCTCGCTTACGCGTTGGGCCTCGGCTGCTTGAAGGCCGGCGTCATCGAAACCACGTTCAAAGAAGAGGCCGAAAGCGACCTGTTCGGCGAGCAGGCCGTCCTGTGCGGCGGCGTCAGCGAGCTGATCCGTGCCGGCTTTGAAACTCTCACCGAAGCGGGTTATGCCCCCGAAATCGCTTACTTCGAGTGCTTACACGAACTGAAGCTGATCGTCGACCTCATCTATGAGGGCGGCCTCGGCTACATGCGCTTCTCCGTTTCCGACACCGCTGAATACGGCGACTACACACGCGGACCGCGCATCGTCACCGCCGAAACGCGCAAGGAAATGAAGAAGATCCTCGCCGAGATCCAAAGTGGCGAATTCGCCCGCGCCTGGATGGCCGAAAACAAGGCCGGCCGTCAAGGCTTCCTCAAGATGCGCGAAGATGCTGCCAAGCAGCCGCTCGAATCCATCGGTGCGGAACTGCGCGAGATGATGACCTTCCTCAAAAAGAAGAAGGAAGTCGGCATCCCGCAAGCGTAAGTGGCTTTCTAAAAAACCACAGTGGGGCGGGCCTCCGGCCCGCCCAGGTCTAGAGAGATTTATATGCGGATACAAACATTCGACACCACGCTCCGGGACGGCACGCAAGGCGAAGCTGTCTCTTTCACGGTCGAGGACAAACTCCGTATTGCGATTAAACTCGACGAGCTAGGTATCGATTATATTGAAGGCGGTTGGCCGGGCTCCAATCCCAAGGACAAAGAGTTCTTTGCTCGCGCGGTCCACTTACACCTGAACCACGCCAAGTTATGCGCCTTTGGCGCGACGCGCATGGCCAAGCTCACCGTCGAAACTGACCCCAGCGTGCAGGAGTTGGCCAACGCCGGCACCCCGGCCGTCAGTATCTTCGGCAAAACCTGGGACTTACACGTTCATCGAGCCCTCGGCATCACGCTCGAAGAGAACATCGTCCTCATCCGCGAAACCGTCGCCTACCTGAAGGCTAAAGGCAAGGAAGTCATCTACGACGCCGAGCACTTCTTCGACGGCTACCGCGCTAACTCCGAATACGCTCTCCAAACCCTCGAAACGGCTCTCGACGCGGGTGCCAGTGTCGTCTGCCTTTGCGATACCAATGGCGGCCGCATGCCCGACGAAATAGCCGCGGCCACCGCCGCCGTTCGCGCCAGATTTCCCCAAGCCCGCATCGGCATCCATGCCCACAACGATTGCGAAGTCGCCGTAGCCAACACTCTCGCTTCCGTCAATGCCGGTGCCGCCCATGTCCAAGGCACCTTCAACGGCTACGGCGAACGCTGCGGCAATGCCAACTTACCCAGCGTCATCGCCAACCTTGAGCTCAAGCTGGGCCACGAGACCATCGGCCCCGAGCGCATTGCCTTGCTGACCCCCATGGCCCGCTTCATCGCGGACCTCGCCAACTTACAGCTCCCCAACAACCAAGCCTTCGTCGGGCCCAGCGCCTTCGCCCACAAAGGCGGTATCCACGTCAGCGCCGTCCTTAAGGACTCGCGCACTTACGAACACATCGCCCCGGAGTTAGTGGGGAACGTGCAACGAGTGCTGATGTCTGACCTTTCGGGCCGCGCCAACATCGTCCACAAGACCACGGAAAAGGGCCTCCCCGAGCTGAGCGAAACCGGCCGTCGCGACTTACTCGACCGCATGAAACAGCTCGAATACGAAGGCTACGAATTTGAAGCCGCCGAAGGCTCCTTCGAGTTACTCGTCCATCAAGCGGCTCGCCCCGACGCCGCCCCCTTTGAAGTGATCGCCTACGAAGTCATCACCCACGTCAACCAGAGCAAAGCCATCAAACACACCGGTTCCATGAGCGAAGCTACCGTCACCGTGCGCATCGGCGAAAACGTCTACGTCGCCACCTCACGTTCCCAGCAAGGCCCCGTCAACGCGCTTGACCAGGCCCTGCGCGAATGTATTGAGAGCACTTACCCGCGTTGTTCCGAAGTGACACTGGTCGACTTCAAGGTCCGCGTCCGCGAAACCAATCGCGGCACCGGCTCCCGCGTACGCGTGCTCATCAACTGGAACGACGGCCAACGCTCCTTCACCA
Source organism: Bryobacteraceae bacterium (assembly GCA_043776185.1). Classification (GTDB taxonomy): domain Bacteria; phylum Acidobacteriota; class Terriglobia; order Bryobacterales; family Bryobacteraceae; genus JALHNI01. The sequence goes on from JAYVRS010000233.1 coordinate 4,894, forward strand.
CGGTAGGTGTCTCGGAAAATATCCTCGAAGCCAGTTGGAAAGCCATGGTCGACGCCCTACAACTGGAGATCTATCGCGAACTGGCTGCCACCACCGTCCGGCCCAGGGCAGCCCTTTCCCAGCCGCGCACGCCGTAAGCACTCTACCGGTACAAGTCCCGCTCCGCAATATAGTCCAGCACGTCGGAAGGCACATCCGCCGGACGCTCCCCCCGCGCCAGCGCCGCCCGAATCGCCGACGATGAGCTCTCCAAATTAAGACTATCGAGTAAGTGGACCGTCGCACCCGGCACCGATGGCACCGCATAGCCAGCCCGCGTCACCACAATAAACTCCGTCAGCAGCAGCACCTCGCGCCAACGATGCCAGAGGTGAATCTCGGCAAAGGCATCCACCCCAATCAGGAAAAACAAACGCGCCGGCATAAGTTGCCGCACCTTGAGTAGGGTCTCGATGGTGTAACTGCGTTCCGTGCCCGCTTCCAACCGGCTGACTTCAAAGTGCGCGTCAGCAGCGCAAGCCAACTCCAGCATCCGCACCCGATCCTCATACCCCGCCTGCGGGCCGGATTGCTTATGCGGCGGCCGGTTATTCGGCACAAACCACACCCGGTCCAACTCCAGAAAAGCCACCGCCGCCCGCGCCACCGCCAAATGCGCCGCATGCACCGGATCGAACGTGCCGCCGTAGAGCGCGAGGCGCAAGCTACCTCTTATGCCCGTTGCGCGCCGCTTCCGTCGCTAACTCGTCGCAACGGTTATTGTCCGGATGATCGGCATGGCCCTTGGTCCACTTCCACACCGTGCGATGACGCTGGTTCTGCTCATCCAGCTCTTCCCACAAATCCTGATTCTTCACCGGCTTCTTATCCGCTGTCTTCCAGCCCTTGGCCTTCCAGCCTGTGATCCACTTGGTAATGCCGTTCCGCATATACTCGGAGTCGGTAGTGATCTCGACATCGCAGACCTCGCGCAGCGCCTTTAACCCCTCCACGGCCGCCCGCAGCTCCATGCGATTGTTAGTGGTCTCCGGTTCATAACCCACTAACTCTTTCTTCTTTTCACCAAAGCGAAGAATAGCCGCCCAACCGCCCGGCCCAGGATTCCCAATACACGCGCCATCGGTAATCAATTGAACTTTTTTGCTGGATTCCATTTACGCCGCCACTAACTCCTCGGAAAAGAATGCATCCACTCGGTCAATAATTGCCTCAGGCGTCTTTTCCCCATAAATCGACACGCGCAACTTAGTACCATTGCGCACACCGTGCGTGAAGTGCGTCGCAAACTGCTTCATCTTGCCGACAATATCCATGGCCTCTTCGTCGACTAACATCCGGAAGTAATGGCGCATGATCTCGTAGCGCATCACCTCCGTCGGCTGGCTGTAAGCCCCCGTCGCCAAATACTCGCCGATCTGCCGGAAGATCCAAGGGTTCGAGGCCGCCGTCCGGCCAATCATCACCGCGTCGCAACCCGTCTCTTGCACCATCCGGACCGCGTCTTCCGGAGACTTGATATCGCCATTGCCGATCACCGGCAAATTGGTCGCGGCCTTCAACTCGGCAATCCACGGCCAATGCGCGACGCCGGCGTAGCCTTGCTCGCGCGTCCGCGCATGCATGGCGACTGCGGCTAAACCATTACCTTCGGCGATGCGCCCCATCTCGCGGTAAACCAACTCGCGATCCGTCCAGCCGGCGCGAAACTTGCAGGTCAGCGGAATCTGAATAGCGGCGCGCACGGCCGCCAGAATCTCCCCCACCAGCGGCAAATCGCGCAGCAGGCCGCTGCCGCCGTTGCAGCTCACCACTTTCTTCACCGGGCAACCAAAGTTGATATCGACCGCGTCAAAGCCTTGCGCCTCGCAAATCCGCGCCGCCTCCGCCATGATCTTCGGGTCCGACCCAAATAGCTGCGCGGCGATCGGATGCTCGTCCGGTTGAAAGGACAGGTACCGCGTACACTTATGCATCTTCACCGTGCGCACCGACTTCACGATGCCATGCGAAGAGGTGAACTCCGTCATCAGCAGTCCGCAATGGCCCTGTTCGCGGATCAGCCGCCGAAAGACGGTGTCCGTCACCCCCGCCATCGGTGCCAGCACGGTAGCCGGGGTAACCGCAATCGGAGGCGTGCCGCTGGGCGAACGCGGGCTCGTCATCGAATAGCCTTTGGGAAAGTCAATCATCTCGCTCATTCCATGGTAGCGTGAACCGTCAAGTGGCTGAAATCAGCCACGTTGCGGCCGAAATCAGCCTGCAACTTGTCCAGCTCCGCATGCGTTTCAAGTCTTAGGACATTTGATCATGAACAAGAACATCTTGGCGGCTTTCGGAGTGGGTGCGCTGCTGGCCGGCGGTGGCGCCTATCTGGCCATGTCGAACAACAAACCCGCCCCCATCGAGATCACCTCCCGGACCACGGAACAGGCCTTGAAAACCGAGCCGGCGGCCCCCACGCCATTCATCGAAGAGCCCCCCGCCGTCGCGCCAGCCCCCCCCCCACGAGCGCCTAAGGCCGCCCCAGCGAAGCG
>JAYVRS010000234.1:0-7426 GCA_043776185.1 Bryobacteraceae bacterium
CCACTGACGACTTCGGCCTTTATGCCACTGAAAATCCGCACCACTTACGCGACATCCACACCACGATTCTGCATCAGTTGGGCTTGGAGCAGGACTCGCTAAACTATCTGCACCAGGGCCGCCGTGAGCGGTTAACCGAAATCCAAGGCGAGGTGATTCGGGGCATCGTCTCCTCGTAGTAGCCAATTATTAGCCAATTCACTTTCGAGTAGCCAATTCCCAAATCGCCCCCCGGCCGCGGCCGGTAAGCTTCACTCGCTTAGCTACCTTCATTTCCGTCAACACCTTCTTGATCAGTTGCGAACTGGCCGCGGGCAACTGCGCCGCCAGATCGGCCAGCGTAAAGGGCTCCACCTGGGTCAGCACGGTCTGGCGGATCAATTCGCTCTTGGCGGGCCGCGCTCCAGCGAATTCCATCTGGCGCCCGAAGTTCTGATAAGCATTCCGCAATAGGCCCAGAAAATAGTTCCACCACGGAATGATCTCGTTCGTCCCTTCGTGCCAGCCACGGGAACACAACTCCAGCACGCGATAGTACTCAGCTTTGCTCTCTTCAATCAATCTCTCCAAACTGACATAGCGGGCTACCTCGAAGCCCTGCGATTGCAGCAGCAACGACGTCATCAGCCGGGAGACGCGCCCATTGCCATCGCGGAAGGGATGAATACACAGCAGGTCGAAGATCAAGGTGGCGATCGAGAGGAGCGGCGGCAACTGGCTGCTTTCCACGGCGACGCGATATTGCCGGCACAATTGCTCCACCATGGCGGGGGTCTTCTTCGCCAGGACTGGGACGAACCGCACCAACCTTTCGCCATTGGCCAGAATCTCGACGATCTCGTTGTTGCGCGTCTTCCATTCACCAGCGTCGCCCGTCATTCCCCCTTGCGCCATCGCGTGTAACCGAAGGATCAGCGCGGGAGTGATCGCCACGCGGTTCTTTCGCGAGAAGATCCAGGCCAACGCTGCCCGGTATCCGGCCAACTCTTCCTCGGACCGGTCGCGGGGTTTCGACCGGCCAATCACCAACGGCCGCAACCGGTTGGCGGCAACGGTCACGCCCTCGATACGATTGGATGATTCCACGCTCTGGATCGTCGCTTGCTCGCGCAAAACCTCCAGAACCTCAGGTTTTTGCCTGATCCACAGGTCCTGCTTCCCGCGCGCTTCCATGCAGGAGCCCAGCAGCCAGCTAGTTCCCATGGGGATCGCGAGGGCATATAATTTAGAGGGGTCGAGGGTTAACATGAGCCGTGCAGTAGCTTAATAATAGCCTATTCCGGAATTGGTAGCCAATTCGCTAAACACGATGAGCTAGGCTAACGTTTCAGCCGTGAAACCGGCACCAGCGAATTGCGCGAAGCGGCGTCGTTGGCGGGTACGCGATCGCGTAACTCGACATTCAGCTGAGTAACGAATTGTTCGAAATGCTGCTGCATAGCCGACATCTTCTCGCGCATGTCGAGAATAATGGCCACGCCGGCCAGGTTCACGCCGAAGTCGCGCGTCAGCTTGAGGATCACCTCGAGCCGTTCCAGATCTTCGTCTGTATAGTGGCGCGTATTGCCGTCGCTGCGCGAGGGCTTCAGCAAACCCTCGCGCTCGTACATGCGCAGAGTTTGCGGATGGATCTCATACTGCTCGGCGACCGAAGAGATCATGTAGGCCGCTTTTTGCCGGTTTTTGGCCATAAGACTACACCTTTGTCCAGAGCTCGCGGCGCGGGTCATCGTCAGCGTGCAGCGCCGCGAGTTCCCGGAATAATTCCCGGGTCCGCTCGTCGTTTGAGGGCGGCGACTGGATCTCGACTTCTACAATTTGATCGCCGCGCAGATTCTTGCGGGAATTCAAGATGCCCTTCTCCCGCAGGCGGAACTTCTGCCCGCTCTGCGTGCCCTGCGGCACCTTCAACAGGGCGCGCCCGTCGATGGTGGGCACTTCGATCTTCGTCCCCAGCACCGCTTCCCAAACAGTGATGGGCACCTTCACTTCAATGTTGTCGCCTTCGCGCTCAAACAAGGCATGCTTCTCCACGCGAACCGTAATGTACAGATCGCCGGCCGGGCTCCCCATTGACCCGGCATTGCCCTTGCCGGCCACGCGCAAACGGCTGCCGTCGGCCGCACCAGCCGGGATGCGCACCTCCACCTGCTCCGGACGAACCAGGCGGCCTTCGCCCTGGCAGCGCGGACAAGCGTTTGTCAGGCGGCCCTTCCCCTGGCAACGCGAACACGGCACGTTGAAGCGCATCGCACCGGCCATCTGCGTCACTTTGCCCGTACCGGTACAGTTCGGACAAACACTGCTGCCCGATCCGGTACCGTTACCGGCGCAGTTTTCGCAGGTTTCGTGACGGTTGATCGTCAGCCTGACCTGGGTGCCCTTGATCGATTGCCAGAAGTCGACATTGAGGGCGTATTCCAGGTCGGTGCCTCGTTCAGCGCCGCTCTCGGGTTTGCGGCCGCCGAAGAAGGACGAAAAGAAGTCCTTAAAGGTGCCGCCCTCCTGGTCCGCACCGGGAAATCCGCCGCCGCCAAAGTCTGGCCCTCCGGGGCGGCCGCCGCCATCTTCGAAGTCGAAACCGCGAAAGTCAAAACCCGGCGGAGGTTGAAAGCCACTGCCTCCCGGCCCGCCCGGGCCACCGGCACCGATATTGTCGGCGTAGAAGCCATGGGTGTCGTATACCTGCCGTTTCTTGGCATCGTTCAACACGTCGTAGGCTTCCTGAACGCTCTTGAAACGGTCTTCGGCATCTTTGTCGCCGGGGTTCAAATCCGGGTGGTTCTTACGCGCGAGCTTCCGGTAGGCCTTGCGGATTTCGTCGTCCGTGGCGGTACGGGCGACTCCCAATAGTTCGTAGAAGTCCTTCTTTTTGGACGCCATGTTGCCCTTTCGGCTTTCGCTTCAAGACCCGGACTTCCGATGAAGCCCGGGCCGGGAGGGGCGCCTGATTACTTCTTGTCGTCAACGTCGACGAATTCGGCGTCCACCACGTTGTCTTGCTTTTCGGACCCCGGCTTGTCACCGCCAGGAGCCCCGTCGGCACCGGCCGCCGCACCGGTGGCGGCATCCGGAGTCGCCTGCCGGTACATCGCCTCGCTCAGTTTGTAGCTAGCCGCCGTCAGCTTGTCTTTCGCCGCGTTGATCTCTTCGAGGCCTCCGCTGGCAATCGCCTTCTTGGTCTCTTCGAGAGCCGTCTCGACGTTCTTGGCGTCTTCCTCAGAGATCTTGTCGCGGTGCTCTTTCATCATCTTTTCGACGTTGTAGACCATCGAATCGGTCTGGTTACGCGCTTCGATGACGTCACGCTGCCGTTTGTCGTCGGCCGAATTCGCCTCGGCGTCTTTGGCCATCTTATCCACCTCGTCCTTCGAAAGGCCAGAGGAAGAGGAGATGGTGATCTTCTGCTCGTTGTTGGTAGCGCGATCTTTGGCCGACACATTTAGGATGCCGTTAGCATCGATATCGAAGGTCACTTCCACTTGCGGAATTCCGCGGGCGGAAGGCGGAATGCCCACCAGTTGGAAGACGCCCAGCATGCGATTGTCGCGGGCCAAGGCACGTTCGCCCTGGTACACCTTGATCTCCACCGACGTCTGATTGTCGGAGGCCGTCGAGAACACTTCGCTCTTGCGCGTGGGGATCGTCGTGTTGCGCTCAATCAGCTTGGTAAACACGCCGCCCAGCGTTTCGATGCCGAGCGACAACGGTGTCACGTCCAGCAGGAGGACGTCCTTCACTTCGCCGCCTAGAACGCCACCCTGCACGGCGGCACCGATGGCGACCACTTCGTCCGGGTTGACGGTCTTGTTCGGCTCTTTGCCGAAGAAGCTGCGCACCAGTTCCATCACCTTCGGCATGCGCGTGGAGCCGCCGACCAGCACCACTTCGTCGATTTTGTCCGGCGTCAAACCGGCGTCGGCCAAGGCCTGCTTGCACGGTCCAATGGTGCGCTCCAAAATGTCCAACACCATCTGTTCGAAGCGCGCCCGCGTCAGCTTCTTCACCATGTGCTTGGGGCCGGTGGTGGGGTCGCCGTAGATGAAGGGCAGATTCAGTTCGGTCTCCAGCAGCGTGGAGAGCTCGATCTTGGCCTTTTCGGCCGCTTCGCGCAAACGCTGCAGAGCCATCTTGTCGCGCGACAGGTCCACGCCTTCTTCGTTCTTAAACTCTTGAATCAACCAATCGACAATGCGCTGATCGATGTCGTCGCCGCCCAGATGGGTGTCGCCATTGGTCGACTTCACTTCCACCACGCCGTCGCCCACTTCTAAAATCGAAATGTCGAAGGTACCGCCGCCTAAGTCATAAACGGCGATGGTTTCGTCCTTTTTCTTGTCGAGGCCATAGGCCAACGCGGCGGCCGTCGGCTCGTTGATGATGCGCATCACTTCGAGACCGGCGATGGTTCCGGCATCCTTGGTCGATTGCCGTTGCGCGTCGTTAAAATACGCGGGCACGGTGATCACGGCTTTGGTCACTTTTTCGCCCAGGTAGCTCTCGGCCGCTTCCTTCAGCTTAGTGAGCACCATGGCCGAGATCTCAGGCGGCGATTGCTTCTGGGTGCCGATCTGCACGCGCGCGTCGCCATTGTCGCCCCGAATGATCTGGTAGGGAATGCGCTTGGTCTCTTCGCCCACTTCTTCAAAGCGGCGCCCCATGAAACGCTTGATCGAGTAGATGGTATTCTCGGGATTGGTGACGGCTTGACGCTTCGCCACTTGACCCACCAAGCGCTCCCCGCTCTTGGTGAAGCCAACGACGGAAGGCGTCGTCCGGCCCCCTTCCTGGTTCGGAATGACGACCGGCTGGCCGTTTTCCATCACGGCGACCACAGAATTGGTGGTCCCTAAATCGATGCCTATGATCTTGCTCATGAAGACTCCTCGCTCTCACTCAGATTTTCTAATGCCTCGGCTGGCGGCGTCGATCCTGCCCGCCATTAGCCTAATAGCAGTATTAAACTTTAGCGTGTCATTGTCAAATCTTTGTGCGCAAGAGCCGCTCTTGGTCGCCGCAGCCTCTGACCTGGCCCCCCTCCAAACCCTTTGGCAAGAGCAGTTTCCCGGCAAAATCACCTTCACTTTTGGTGCCTCCGGCATGCTCGCCCGGCAGATCGAAAACGGCGCCCCTTTTGACCTTTTCCTCTCCGCCGACGAATTCCAGATCGAGCCACTGGCCAAAAAGAACAAGGTCAACGCCGACTCACGGCAGATTTACGCCATCGGAAAGCTCGCCGTCTGGTCGAAGTCCGGTACCTTCAAAACTTGGGCCGACGTGTCGCGCGCCCAGCACATCGCCATCGCCAATCCACTGCACGCACCCTATGGCCGCGCCGCCCAGGAGGCGCTGGAAAAGGCCGGACTGTGGGCCAAGGTGCAGGACAAACTGGTGCTGGCGGAAAATGTCCGGCAGGCGTTTCAGTTTGCCGAATCGGGTAACGCCGACGTTTGCCTGACGGCCTATTCGCTCGTTTTCGACCAGGGCGGCGTGGCCATCCCGGACGATCTCTATCGTCCACTGCGGCAAATCGGCGTGGTGGTGAGCAAGTCGAAGCAGAAGAAGCAAGCCACGGCGTTTCTCGATTTTTTGCTGAGTCCGGCGGGTCGCAGCATCTTTGCCACGCATGGTTTCAACCTGATGCCGGGCGCGCCAACTTTGGGAAAATCGCAGAGATGAACCCTTTTGGTGCCATCGCCGTGGGTTACGCCACGCATCGGCCCCCGGTCCATGGCCAAATCCTTCGTCGCGCTTTGGCCAATTGGCCCAAGCCGATCCGATGCGCGGTCGATGTGGGCTGTGGCTCCGGCATTTCCACCCTCGCCCTGCAGGATTTTGCCCAGGAAAGAATCGGTGTGGAGCCTGCCGAACCCATGGTGGAAGCGGCGCGGGCGGTGGATCGCGCGGCGCGCTTCATCGTGGGGCCGGCCGAAGCCATTCCGCTCCCCGACGGCACGGCGGACTTGATTACGGCCGCCGGCGCGCTCAACTACGCCGACCTTTCCCGCTTCTTCCCCGAGGCCGATCGCGTACTCAATGAGAGCGGCGCGCTGTTGGTCTACGACTTTAGCACCGGCAATCGACGCGGCAGCGATTGGCTCACCCGGTTTGTGGAGCGTTACCCGTGGGCACCCCACGAAGCCCGCTCACTGAACCCGCGAATCCTCGCTGATGAGGCTAAGGGCTTTGTCCTCGATCGCTCCGAAGAGTTCACCATTAGCCTGCCACTCAGCCGCGACTTCTACCTCGACTACCTGCTCACCGAAACCAACGTCGCGCACGCCGTCCGGCAAGGTCAGCCCCTCGACGAGATCCGTGCCTGGTGCGCCAACACGCTATCGACCGACGCTGAGGCCGAAATCCTCTTTCCGGGCTACTACGCTCTGTTCGTCCGGGCAGGCAGGGCGCATTCATCAGCCTAATGCTCACCTGAATCACTGGACTCGCCCCCAGCACCACCGGGGGAGTCCCGCCCCGGCCCGGCCCCCAGCCCGGTACTGCGCCGCGCGCCCTTCGCCACCACCCTGATGGTGATTCTGCTCGGCAGCGCCAGCCTCCTGGGTGGCGCACAACCGCTGCTTGGCGCATTCGCCCTGCTCCATGGGCTGCGCTCCTTCAGCTCCGCCATCGGCCACCACATCACCCATGGCGCCAAAGTGCTGCCGCTCAAAAGTCAGCAAATTCGCTGGATTTATGACCTCATCAGCGCCGCCTTCCTGCTCTCCAGCTTCGAAGACTACCGCCGCGACCCCGACCGGCGCTTCATCGCTTTTCTCGGCATCTCGTTCCGAAATCCGGCGAGCTTCTAGCCCGCAGCGTTCTTTTCTAGACCGCGGAGCCGGAACCGGTTTAAGCGCCAGTCCGACTTGATTCGCAGATTAGGGTACTCGGCAATTTGCTTCCGCTTCTTCTACGGGTCCGGGAACACGGGGTCGTTCATGCGCTGGTCATGCGCTTCGACCGCCGCCGCTTCGATCGCCCGCTCGATTTCCCGCGCTTCCCGTTTCGGACAACATTGCGGCTGATGCGCACACGCGCCGCACACCGCGGCCTCGGCCTCATACAACTTACAATTAGTGACCGAAATAAAAAACGGCTTTTCCGTAGGGTTGCTGGTGACTACCCATCCCCAAACCATCGGGTACTTACGGGGGGATTTCTTCACCGTCCCGTCAGGCAGGGGATCCTGCGTGACAAAGACACCTACGTGAATAACAAAAAAGGCGAGAGGATAACCTCTCGCCCTATCTTGAAAATTGTGAAAACTACTCGGGTTTCGAATAGTAGTAGCTGTGATAGTAAGTGTACTTCGAATAGAGCTCGCCGCGGCGAGCGCCGTTGGCAATGATACCGAGCATGTTGTTCTCGCACAAAGACTGCATGGCCCGCGTAACCGAGTCCACCGTGGTATGGCCGAGGCGCACCA
>JAYVRS010000235.1:0-2281 GCA_043776185.1 Bryobacteraceae bacterium
GGCGGCTTGGGCGATGATGCGCTGGGCGCGATCAACGAGCTTTTCGTTGCTGGGTTTCACGTTCACCATGAGGTTCGAATAGACGTATCCGAGCCGTACCATGGTCATCGTGGTGAGCATGTTGAGGACGAGTTTGGTGACCGTTCCGGCCTTCAAGCGCGTGGAGCCAGTGATCACTTCGGGGCCCGGTTTGGGTTCGATGGGGAGGGTAACGGCCTGCGAAAGTTCCGAGCTTTCGGTGCAGCTGATGCCCACGGTGAGAGCGCCGATTCTGCGGGCTTCGGCGATGGCCCCCAATACGTAAGGTGTGCGGCCGCTGGCGGCGATGCCGACCAGGACGTCTTGTTTCGTGAAGCCGCGCGCGGAGAGGTCTCGCACGCCTGCGGCGGGGTCATCTTCCGTGGATTCGGTAGCTTGGTAAAGCGCGTTATAGCCTCCCGCCATGATGCCTTGGACGAGGTGGTAGGAGACGCCGAAGGTGGGTGGGCACTCGCTGGCATCGAGCACACCCAGCCGGCCACTGGTGCCGGCGCCGATATACAGCAGGCGGCCGCCGTGGCTGAGTCGCTCGGTGATGGCATCCACGGCGGCCGCGATGCGGGGCAGTTCGGGAGCCACACTGTCGACCGCGAGCCGATCCTCCTCGTGCATCAGGCGGAGCGCTTCGAGCGTGGGTAGTTGGTCAATGTGGAGCGTGCGGGGGTTGCGCTGCTCAGTGAGCAATTGGGAGAGCTGAGACATTGGTGGGACTTTCAGCTTAGCTTAGCGCGCGGTGAGCGCGGTTTCCAGGAGCCGCAGACCCGGGTAGTTGACGGGGAGGCCGAGGTCGAGCGTAAAGAAGGCATCGGCGCGGGTTTGGGCGTGGGCCCCGATCAGGAAATCGGCGGGGACGCGGCGGGGAGGGGCGACGGCGGAGGCGCGACGCCGCTGAATGTATTGCCAATAAGCATCGCTCGCCAGCTCCCACACTTCGCGCGAGAAGTCGAGTTCCACCACCATGCCAGTGTCGGCGAGGAAGTCGTCGCGGAGTTCGCGGGTCATGTTGGGGTGGGCCAGGAGTTCAACGTAGACGAGTCCGCAAATGACGAAAACGTCGCCTTGTTGCCGAGCTTGGGAGAGGCGACGCACGACCGCGGCGGCGGTCGGTTCGCCAGACAGAACGGCGGAAAGGATGTTGGTGTCGAGAGCGATGCGCAAAGGCTAGTCGCTTTCGCGAATGTCCTGTTGCCAATCGCGCAGCTGTTCCAGAGACTGGAACGCAGGCAAGCGGCCAGTCCAGGTAAGGAATGGGTCGGCTTTGGCATGTAACGGGCGGACAATCATCTGGCCATTCTGGTTGACGAACTCAATGCGGTCACCTTCAGCAAGGCCGAGGTGCTCCCGCACCTGTTGGGGGATGGTAACTTGCCCCTTGGTGGTAATTCTCGCTACTGCTGGTGTCGCCATACCTAGATTCCTTACAGTAAGGATAGCACAAGGATCAAGGAACGCAACACTTATTGCAGAATTACGCCACGGTCGCTGAGGAGTTTACCGCTTCGTTGCAGTAGGTTCAGCTGATTGCGGCGGTAGGTGACTGATTGGGTGACCAAATCCGACTGAGCTTGTGAAAGATCCTGCTGCGCGGCCAGGACGAAGAACAGGGTGGTGGTGCCGAGGTCATATTTTTTCTGTTCGGCTTCGACGCGTTTTTGAGCGAGGTCGGCCGCGATCTTAGCTAGTTCGACACTGGCGCGGCTGTTCTCGACGAGGTTGATAGCGTTCAAGACGTCGAGACGAACCTGTTGAGAGACCTGACGCTCGGCGAGAAGATCGGCTCGCTTGGCTACGACTGAGTCGGCAAAGTCGGCGGCGGCGCGCCGGTCGCGGAGCGGCAGCCGCAGTTGGAGACCGAAGCCATAGACCGGATAGTTGAAGGCAAACATCTGGCTGACGGCGTCAGTGATGCCGCCGGGAATCACCTGGGTGACCGGGGAGACGCTGCCGTCGGAATTGAAAACGTTGCGGCGCTGAAGGAGATTGCCACCGCGGCCTTGTGAAGTGTAGTTGCCGAACAGCGAAAAGTCAGGCCGCAAGTTGTTGGCGGCTTGGCGCACGAACAGGTCGTCATTCAAGACGTCCTGGCGAGTGGCCTTCAAATCGGGACGAAGCGCGAGGGCCTCGCTGACCAGGGCTTCCTTGTCGAAGGGCTTGGTATCGTTGGGCGGCAGAACCGGCTCGGTGAGCAGCAGCGGAAGTTTGCGGAGATCGGGGTCAAGGTCGACGGCCATTTGAAGGCGCA
>JAYVRS010000236.1:0-2274 GCA_043776185.1 Bryobacteraceae bacterium
TTCAGAGGCTAACTTGCGCAGCAGCGCGGTGGCGGCGGCGGGGCTGATTTCTCCGCAGGCGGGGGGAGCCTGGGGTCCGAAGAGGATCCGGAGGCCGGGAACGCCGGGGACGGGCCAAAGGGATCTGACGACGTCGGCGTCCGGTGCGCCGGGGTTGGACCCGGGAAAGCCGCGGACCATGCGGCCGGGCTGAAAGAAGGCGGCGAGGGTTCCGAAGATGGGACGGATTTCGGCCAGGACGACACTGCCCTGGGTAGTGAGGGCGGCAGCAATGTTCATGGCGACGGTGGTGGTGCCGACGCCTCCTTTTACTCCCATGACGGTGACAATGGTCGCGATCGCCGGGATAACGGTGGCAATCGCCGGGGCGGATGAGTCGAGACCTGTGGCGGTGGGGGCGGAGCAATCGACCACTCCGGAGATTAGGCGGACTACTTCGCGATGGCTGCTGGCCTGGGTGAGCCATCCGCTGACGCCGGCTTGGGCGGCGAGAGCGGCGAGGCTGGAATCTTCGGCATCTGCCCAGAGGATGATGGGAAAGCGGGAGAGCGAAGCGCGGAGCCGTCGCACGCTTTCGAGGCTGAGGGCGGGGTCAGTTTGCCCAGAGACATCGATGAGGACGGAGTGGATGCCGCCGCCAGCCAAGCGGGCTAGCGCCGTCGGGACGTCGTCGGCCCGTCGGGTTTGGAACTGCTGAACGCCGGCGTTGACGGCGCGGGCGATCGCCTCCACGCTGCTGGCGCGCGTGGAGACCATGAGAACGATCGGCAAGATGGGGGGCCCACTGGGAGGATTGGCTGGCATGGTTTTGGCTGATACTCGCTAGGAGGCGAGGGCGTCCTTGGTGGGTTTCTTCTTCGGCTGAAACCGGTTGCGGAGGCCCGTCAGAGACAACAACGACTCCTTGGGCATTTCTTGCGGAAGGCCGCCCATCTTACGCGACACCTCCGTTAAGGCGCGACGGAAATCGCCGGTGACGCTGGGCAGCCGCTTCTTCAAGTTGGCATTCCACAAGTCTTCGTGCGCGGGCGGCAGAATGGCCTCGATGCGGATGCCAAACATGTTCTCAATGTCTTTTTGTGAGAGCAGGTCGCCTTCGCGCTTCTGATTGAGGATCAGGCGAAGGCGCTTGCCGTCGATGCCGAGAGTGTGCAGCGATTCGATGGCTTGTTTGCACTGATGGAGGGCGGGAATGGTTTCTCCGCTAACCAGGATGACGTCATCAGCGCAGTTAATGAGCTGAGCGGACTGTTGGTTTAAGCGGCCCATGTCGAGCACGATCCAGCGGTAGTGTGCGGCGGCGAAGTGCAGCACCTCACGGACGGTGGCCATGGCGGCCACCCCTTCACGGATGGTGCGGGGCGCGGCCAGAATATCCAAATTGCCGGGACGCCGGGTAATCAGCCGTTCCCAGGTTGAGCTGTCCAACGAATCCGCGCGATCGGCGGCATCTTCGATGGAAAACTCGGGTTCAATGCCCATGGTGAAGGCGACCAGGCCGGGGCTGGAGTCGAGGTCAATGAGCAGCGTGGCGAGATCGGTATGGTGGCGGAATTCGGCGGCCAGGACGCAGGCCACGGTGGTGGCACCGGCACCGCCGGCGCTGCCCATCACCCCCACGATGCGGGCTTTGGCCGAGGGCAGGGAAATCAAGGAGGAGAGCAATTCATGACGAGCCACCGCATGGCGCAGGGTGCGGACGAGGTGTTCCGGCGTGCAAGTCGACTTCACCAGGTAGTCCTGGGCGCCCAACTGAATGGTGCGCAGGGCCATGGATTCGCCGTCGGCACCGCTGAGCACAATGATGGGAAGATCGCGTTCGTGGGCGCGAAGAGTGACAAACGTATCCAATCCATCGGAGTCGGGGAGCCCGAGGTCCATCAGAATCAGATCGATGCCGCCTTGGGCCAAGCGGGCTAGTCCGGCGGAGAGGGAATCGGTCCACATGAGGGTGAACTCGCGGTGATCCTCATCGGCGGCGAGCCAGCGCAAGACCAGCGAGGCATAGTCCGGACTATCTTCGATGAGCAGGACACGGATGGGATGGGTGGCGGGATGCATAGCTTCTTTCGAGGTCTCATATCGGCCCGCGTCACCGTTTCTTGAACTTGGCGTCTCCAATTTGGTGCCAGATTCTTTCATAGATTCGCCGTGGCCACCGATAAGGGCAAAATGGCAAGAACGTGGCGCTCAGCGCCGGCACAATTCCCGATTGTCCTTAGGCCGGTGGGGCGAGTCGCATGAAGGCCCGCCTACCCTCAGACGAAGTAGAAC
>JAYVRS010000237.1:0-2273 GCA_043776185.1 Bryobacteraceae bacterium
TGCCGGATCAGACTAAGCGTGTACGGCCGTTTGGAGAGTTCAGGCAGGTTGTGGACCGTCTGCAGAAACTCGTAGGCGCGAAGACCATCGGCCTCGCCCAACGAATTGATCAGATACTGCTGGATCTGCTCCACTTCAAACGGCAACAGCACGAGTGCCCGGTAAGTCTCGGTCTTCACGGCTTCGCGTCCCTCCGTGGTGAAGTGAGAGCTCTCGTGCTTCATGTCCCGGAAGTAGTGCGTGCGGCAGGTGATCAGTAGCTTGCCCTTTGGGGTATCGGGCGGCAGAGCGCGGTACAGCTGGCGCGTAAACATTTGCCCTTGCGTCTCCGTCAGGTTGACCAGCACTTCGTCCAAGCCATCGAAGATGATGAGCGCGCCGGCGGCCACGGCGTCATGGATCTCATTCACCGACGGGACGCGCGCCTTCCCGCCGCCCTTCCAGCTCAGGCGCAGAATCTGTTCGAGGATCGCATTGAGGTCCGGCTCTCGCACCGCCAGGTCGCGCACAAAGCGCAAATCGAGGTAGATCGCTTGCGGCACCTCGGCCCCGGCCGCGCGCTCCGCCCCCAATTGCCGCGTTAGTTCTTTCACCGTGGTGGTCTTGCCCATGCCGACTTCGCCCAACAGCGCGCAATACGGCGGCTGGCCCGGCTCCATCAGCCACTCACGCAGAAAGCCGATGGCGCTGCCCCGGTTCTCAGTCGCCGCCATCACCCCGGCCGCCCTCTCGAAACTGGCCAGCGCGGCATCGCCTTCAATAAAGTCGGGTTCGTGCTCTACGGCGCGCGTTTCAAGCTCTTTGCCCAAGCGCTGGCGCATGGTCTGGAACAATTCGAGCGCAAAAGCCTTCTTCTGGGGTGAAGCATCGAACGTCCTGCCCTTTGCGTTGCGAAAAGGCCCCTGGGGATGCGGATCAGCGGTTTCGTGCAGTTGCACTGGAACGGTCCGCTTGCGCAGTTCCATCAACCGTGCCGCCGTCTTCGAGCTCTGGCTATCGGCTTCAAAGTGCGGGCTGATCAGCAGTAGGGCCACGTCCGCACGCTTCGCGGCTTGCTCCCGCTGCTCGGCCCGGTCCTCGCCCGGCAGAATCTCCGCTTCTGACCAGATCCGGATGTCACCCTTCTGGCAATGCGGCTTCAGGTGCGCGATCAGCGCCTGGGCGTCCGCTTGGTCCGCCGCCGCGTAGACGACGAAGCACTCCATCGGACCCTGCTTGCCCTGCTTGATGGCCTCGAGCGGGATAAAAACCGGGTCGACCTGCTGGATGTTAGGCGCGTTGAACTCTTGCAGGACTTCGCTCGCGCGGTCCTCACCGAGAAACCATACCGTGCGCTGCTCGGGCTCCGAGCGGGTCTTTGAGTCACCCTCCAGCGCGAACTTAAGTTCCGGCTTCTTCGCCGCCGCCTTGGCGATCTCTACCCGCAACTGCCGTAGCTTCGCCTGGGCCTGCTCCCGCTCCGCATCGGGGTAGAGCGCCTGCAGCACGGCCGCCAGATTCGCCTCACCATCGGCGTTTGCCAAGCCGATAATCTTCTCCACCAGCGCCGCGTTCCGGCCCATCCTGGGGCGCAGCAGCGCAAAGCTGCGAGCAATCGCCGTCGGCCTCAGCATGGGTACTTCTCGAGCAGCGCCCCAATGCGCTGCGAAAGCTCCAGCGCGAAGTCACGCCGGCCGGTCATGCGACCGCAGGCATCGAAGGTGCGGCCCTTCGAGTCGCGGAACAACTGCCGGTCCGCCAAGCCCTTCAACTCCATGTCGCCGTCGAACGAGATTCGGTGCAGCCCCATCGGAACCACCATCGGCTTGGCCAACAGCACGGGAAGCTCCTCCCGCCCGATAAAGCCGCTGGCCAAAAAGTTCGGGCTGATGCAGAGAATGCCAAACCGGCTACCCTCCATGGCCGCGTCGATCTCTTCCTTCCACTTCTCCCCCGGCAAGATGGCTGTGTCCTGCCAGAGCCGGAAGTCGTACTTGGGCGAGATCTTCAGTAGGGGGTTGAAAACGTCGAGGAACCGCTTCACATCGGCGAGGTCGGCGTGGGCGTACGACAGGGAGAAGGGAGTCGGCTGCTTCATTCGGCCATTGTACGCGAAATCAACGAAATATAAACGATATATTATTTTGGGTACACGGGCACCCCCCGGGCATCCCGGGTATCGAGGTAAGTGTAATTAAATTCAACACGTTAGCGGCTTCAGGATGCGGTGGGGCCCGACTCCACCGCATTTTTCGAGCAGGATCGGCGTCAAGCCGCTCTGATATGCTTTTCTC
>JAYVRS010000238.1:0-2271 GCA_043776185.1 Bryobacteraceae bacterium
CGGATATCGTTTTCAAGACCCGCCGAATTGAGGTCTGAAAGGGTGCGCGGCAAACCGCCGGCGATGCTCGCCACCCGGAACTGATTCCGCACACCCCAGATAGGATACAGCAGCTGCTTTGCTCCGGGCATCCATTCGACGTTACCGATTGCGCTGGCTTCTGTCGCCAGCAGGCGTGGCGGCCCGCTTGGTTGAAAGTTACGGCTTAAGGATAGTAAGTAAAGCCGCGAGGCATCGCGATAGGCAAGCATGTGTCCATCGGGACTGAGGGCGGGTTGACCTCCACGGGCGGCAAGCTTGGTTACCACTTTTCCGGTTTCGACCGACATCAGAACCAGGGAACAATCCCATTCGTCGGGCTGGTTCGGATTATTGAATTGGCCGGTGATCAGGAAGCGGCTATCGGTGCTCCAGACGAAATCGCGACAGCTCGAAGACGCTAATTTACGTTCTGAACCACCGCTGGCCGGGGCGATGAAGATCCGGTAGTCCGTGCGGCCCTTGGAGCGGACGAACGCTATGGATTTGCCGTCGGGGGACCAGACGGGGCGGAGGGCGGCGCCGTTGCCATCGGTTGCGGCGATCAGTTTTGGAGTGCCGCCCGTAATGGGGCGACGGAAAATTCCGGCTGGTCCGGTGAGCGGAACCCAGTGGAATGCGATGTGTTGGCTATCGGGCGAGAACGTGACTTCATGCATCTCCCCGTCGAGGCCGGTGAGCGAGGTTAAGAGTATCAGCGACCAGAGGAGCATTTCTATTACTCTATAATGAATGCGAATCGCCATCCTCGGCACTCGGGGAATTCCGGCCAACTATGGCGGTTTTGAAACTTTTGCTGAAGAACTGGCCAAGCGGCTGGTGAAGCGCGGGCACGAGGTTACGGTCTATTGCCGCGAACGGCACACTGCGCCGACTTTTCTTGGGGCAAAGCTTGTCCATCTTCCCACCATTCGTCATAAGTATTTAGACACCATTGCGCATACGGCGGTTTCCACGATCCACTTGATCTTCAATAGAGTGGATGTGGCGCTGTATTGCAATGCGGCGAATGCCATTTTTACCTGGATGCCGCGTCTGGTTGGGACGCGGGTGGCCCTGAATGTCGATGGGCTTGAACGGAAGCGGAAGAAGTGGAATCAACTGGCGAAGAAATGGTACCTGCTTTCTGAATGGCTGGCGACATTCCTGCCTAATGAGACTGTGACCGATGCGGCGGCAATTGAGACTTACTATATGGATCAGTATGGGCGGCGGTCGACCTTTATTCCTTATGGGGCCGAGATGGGGAAACTCGAATCGACCGAGGTGCTGGATAGGTTGGGGCTAGAGCCGGGGCGCTACTTTTTCTACGTCAGTCGGCTGGAGCCGGAAAACAATGCGCTGCTGGTGCGGGAGACGTTTGAGCAGGTCTCAACCGATATGAAGTTGGCGCTGGTTGGGGATGCACCGTATGCCCATGATTACATCGAGCAGGTGCGGGCGACAAGCGATCCTCGAATTGTGATCCCTGGGGCGATTTATGGGCAAGGTTATAAAGAGTTGGGGTCACACTGCTTTGCTTACATTCATGCTACGGAGGTGGGTGGGACCCATCCAGCGTTGATTGAGGCTATGGGACGAGGGGCGCTGGTTCTCTATTTGGATACGGTGGAAAACCGTGAAGTGGCCGGCGATGCGGGGGTTCCGTTTGAAGCCTTTGAGTTAGCCGAGAAGATGCACGATGTGCTGGCGATGAGTAATGCAGAACGCGACCAACTGCGCCGCGCGGCGGTGGAGCGGGTGCGTGCGCGGTACAGTTGGGACGCTGTTACGGATCAGTACGAGCAGCTATTCAAGGATCTTATCCATTGAGCGCTTTGTGGATGGCGGCGCTGAGGGTAGCTAGTCCAGCGGGGACATCCGTCCCTAAGTGGATTCGTAGCGCCCTGCGTTTGCGTTCAGCCAGCACGGCAAAATCACCCCGAGCTTGGGCGGCCTTCACCGTTCCGAAAGTGTACGTCTGACCCGGGACTTTCAGTTCGACTGCGTCGTCGCAAGTGACTTGGAGGAAGAGGCCAGTGTTGGGTCCGCCTTTGTAGCCTTGACCGGTAGAGTGCAGGAAGCGCGGCCCGAAACCGAGACAAGTGGCAACAGTGCGGCTGTCGCGGATGAAGAGGCGAATCTGCTGCAGAGCCGCTTCGTTCGATTCGTTCATCTCGATGTAGCCCAGCAGAGCGAAGTAATCATGCGGCTTGATCCGGTTCAGATGGGCTCTTAGGTAGCCGGTTAGAT
>JAYVRS010000239.1:0-7372 GCA_043776185.1 Bryobacteraceae bacterium
CCTCGTCGCCCGCCTCGGCGACCGCCTCCCCGGCGGCGGCACCCTCCTCACCCCCCTCGGCGTCACCGTCACCGAAACCGGCGACATCTACCTCGCCGCCCAGCTCTCTGAAAACGGCCGCGAGTTCGTGGCTCTCTACTTGGCCTCACCGATTTAGCTTCACTTCACTCGGCTAGCGACCAAATCCTCCACCGCAAACTCCGCCGCCTTGCGCGTGAACTTGATTTTGTCCTCGCCATCCGGCCGTAGATTTTGTTTTCAATGAGTTACAAAAAATCGAAACGTTGTGAATCAAAATGGGGGCCTCGGGGTGAAATACCCATTCCATTTCGGTTCCCGGCAAGGTGCCAGGCAATGTTTCTCGGTGACCCCGATCACCGGACCCCAATCACCCCTTTTCCGGAAGACTTATCGTGACCATCAACCCTGGCTGGGCGTTGCGGGCGTGGATGGTCCCGCGATGCAGCAGGACAGCGCGTTGGGCCAGGGATAGGCCGAGGCCGGTGCCGCCTTTTGCGTGGTTCCGGGAAGTGTCTACGCGAAAGAAGGGAGCGAAGATCCTCTCCAGTGATTCCTCGGGTACGCCGGGGCCGCGATCACGAAAGGAGGCGACGACGATGCCTGCTTCCGAAGCCAGGGTGATGTCGATGGCCTCGCCCGGGGGACTGAAGCGGATCGCGTTGCGCAAAACATTGTCGAGGGCCCGGCGGATTAACTCGCTGTTGCCCAGGATGGCGACCGGTTGTAGCTGAGCCGTGAGGGTGCACTGTTGCTCGGAGGCTTCCCAGGTGCAGTCTTCGATGAGGTCTTCGAGGAGCGATCGCAGGTCGATGCGTTCGAGCTTCCGGGCCGCGGGATCGCCCTCAGCGCGAGTGATCTCGAGTAGGCCCGCGATCATTTGGGAGAGACGATCGATTTCTTTTTGGATCCGCGTGGCGGCCCCGGCGCGGTCTTCGGCGTAGCGAGTCAACTTAGCCGCAATCGCCAGGCGGGCCAGTGGGGATTGCAACTCGTGTGAGACGTCCTGCAACAGGCGTCTTTCGGCGGTCATCAGCGCCTCCATGCGGTCCGCCATCTGATTGAACGAGCGCGCCAGACCGCCGATCTCGTCCTTCCGGCGAATGCTGCTGCGGACGGCCATTTCGCCCCGGCCGAAGGCATCCATGGTCTTGGCGAGTTCACGAACCGGGGCGGCTAAGCGCGCGGCGAACAACCAACACAAGCTGGCCGCCACGAGGGCGATGAGCAGAATGATCGGAAGGCCGCCGCCCGGGCCCCCACGGGCCTGGATGACCGACACCAAGTGATCACCGCCCTCAGAATAGGCGCGCACGATGCCCGTGCCCGAACTCCGGACGAAAAACTTGTCTGAGCCCAGGTCCAACAAGGCGCGGCGATCCTGGCCATCGGACAGATCGCGGCCGCCGGCGTCGAGCAAGTAGTAGCGCGCCGGCAACTGGCTGGCCAAGCCATCGAGGTACGCGACCAGCCCGGGCTGACCCTTTTGCGCCAGCGCCTCGCGGGCTTGGCGCAGAAAGACCAGGTTGGTGCGATCGAGCGGCCCGCCGCGGCCGGAGAAGCGCAGGAAAGCCATCGGTGCGGAGAAGAGAATGACGGCCACCGCGATCACCAGTAAGCCCGCGAACCAAAGCAGGATCGACCCGTACAGGGACCTCACGACGACTCTTCGTGAGCCGCGCCCAGCGCATAGCCGGAGCCTCTGACGCTGCGAATGTGCAGTTGCGCCGGCTCGATTTTGCGGCGCAGGCGGCTGATGTGGACGTCGATGGAACGGTCATAGGCTTGGGCCGGCCGTTGATACAAGGCTCCGGAGATTTCTTCGCGCGGGACGACGCGGCCGAGGGGGCGAGCCAGGAGATCGAGGATGGCGAATTCGATAGAGGTGAGGTCAAGGGTATGGCCAGAGAGGGTGACCTGGCGGTTGGTGACGTCCAGCGAAAGGCCGCCGGGGAGAGTCACCTCCGGGATGCGGGCCGCCGCCTGGCTGACGCGCCGTAGAATGGCGTTGGCGCGGGCCAGCAGTTCGTCGGGGTCGAAGGGCTTGGGCAAATAGTCATCGGCGCCGGTCTGCAGGCCTTCGATGCGGTCTTCGCGCTCCCGACGGGCCGTCAGCATAATCACCGGGACGTTGCTCCGCATGCGGAGTTGCCGCAGGACTTTGAAGCCGTCCAAGACCGGGAGCATGACGTCGAGGATGATGAGATCGAAATTCCCATCAATGGCCTGGGCCAGGCCGCGGGCCCCGTCGCTGGACGTGGTGGCGACGATGCCGGCACCGGCTAAGTATTCAGTGAGAAGCGCGGCCAGTTCGAGGTCGTCATCCACGATGAGAAAGCGGCGCTGCGTGCTGAGAGTCGGCACGACTTTGAGTGTAAGGCACCGGGCCTGGATCGCCAAGCCCGGTGGGTGTCTTTGTTGCACTTCGTAACATTACGCCTTTTAGGGCCGGCCGCCGCGGTCTTGCTGGGCCATAAAGGTATCGAGCTTCTTCTGCTGCTCGTCGGTGAGGATCGAGTAGAGCTTCCGCTGCTGCTTGGCCTGAGCGGCGATGCCCTGGGCTTGCAGGTTGCCGATGGTGGCGGCGATCTGTTCAATTGCCGAGTCCGGCTGGTTGGCCTTGACGGCGGCTTGAAGCGCTTGCCGTGCGCTCTGCAGTTGGCCTTGCATCTGCTCGCGTTGAGCTTCGGTGCCGGCGAAGATGGCCTTCACCTGCTCCTTTTGGCTTTCGCTCAGGTTGAGGTAGCCAGCCAGGAACTCGTGCCGGGCGGCGGGGTCAGGGGCGGCGCCGGTGGGGCGTCCACCCATTTGAGCCAGCGCCGCGACCGACAGGGCGGAACTGAGCAGGGCGGCGATCCAGAATTTGCGTCTCATTAGGTTTCTCCTTGTTTCTAGAAGAGCGGCCTTGCGTGGTCACTCTCTGCCGCTTACGACGCCGTGCGTGGGCGGCCGGTTCTTTGCGAAGAGTAACGGTTACCGCCGGCTGCACTCGTAACGCTTCGCAATGAACCTCATTCCAAGCGGCGCCGTCTCCCGGGACAGAGGCAGAAAACGAAGCTGCCAATTATTTCACAGGAGAAACACATGACTCAATTCACTTTTCATTTCGTCCCCCGGATGTTCTCTCAGTCCATCCTCGTGGCTATCCTCGCCGCCGTACCTGCCTTTGCTCAGCAGACGGGCAGCCAACCCAAGCTGGAAGGCGTATACGCGATGACGGAGGCGGGATCCACCACCACCGGCCAAGTGGTTACGACGCTCGCTAGCCTAAACATATCCGCCAATGGCACCATCGTTGGCGTATTTGCGTCGCGAAACGGCAACTTAACCTCCACCACCGACGTGCAAGGCACGTTTGTGCGGGAGGCGGACGGCAATGGCCGGATGACCATCCGCCCGGCCACCGTGACCCCGGACGAAACCGAAGCCCAGCCAAGCATGAACTACCGGGCGCTTGCGCGGCCGTCCGGCGAGTTCAGCCTGATCCGGGCAGACTCCTCGCACTACACCACCGGAGAACTCACCCCGGCGCCATCCGGTGCGTCGCTCAAGCGCTCCTATGCTCTCAACGTGCACGAAGGCGCAGCCAGCACGCGGATCGGCACGATCATGCTAGACGCTGCGGGAGGTCTCAGCGGATTCGACATCGTGAAGGCTCTCGGCGTCGCACGCCAGCGCAAGTTGAGCGGAAAAATGACGCCGCTAGCCAATGGCTTCCGCACCCTCACCGTGAGCACGGAGATCACCGATGATTTCGGGGAGACGCAAGTAGTCGCCGAGAGCTTGCTGCTGATCGTTACCGCCAAGGACTTGCGGGCGATCCGGACGGGGGGCGGCTCGAATGCCGTCGTCATGCTGACGCCGTAAACACTGCCGCTTGCGCGGCGCACTAGCTGCCGTAGCCTAGCCTGCCGCGCAAGCGGCAGGCTAGGCGGGAGTAACGAATCAAGCGCCCGTCGGTCAAGGGCTTCGTTGCGTTTCGTAATCTTCGTTTTGGGAAATTGCGGTCATCATAGGAAGGGAGAAATCGTGAAGCTCGTCTTATCTATAACTTTGCTCTGCACGCCATTGGCAAACGCCCAGGAATGCACACGGGCCTCGGCCATCCGGCCGCACATTCAGGCCGCGCGGACTACGCAGGCGATTGCGGTCGCGGCGGTGGCGGGGCCGACCCGCAAGGCCCACGCGAGCGGAACCATCGACACTCAATTGTTCGGCGCGATGGCCGCAGCCGGCGTGAACCCCGCGCCGCTGGCGGGCGACGCCGAGTATCTGCGCCGCGCGACGCTCGATCTGACGGGGCGCCTGCCCACTCGGGCTCGCGTGGTCTCGTTCCTCGCCGACACCCGCGCCGACAAGCGTGAGTGTCTGGTGGACGAACTGCTCGCCAGCCCCGAGTGGGTAGACAAGTGGACGATGTACTTCGGCGACTTGTTCAAGAACTCGGTCAACTTCGGCCGCCAGCGCTATCCCCAGGAACGCGAGGCGCTGGTGAAATGGACTCGCGCGGCACTCAGCGCAAACAAGCCCTATGATCAGATGGCTCGTGAACTGATTACGGCCAAGGGTGAGAACAGTTGGGAAGACCCCGGCGTCGCGTTCCTCTCCTGGGCAGGCTTGATGATTCAACTCGAGCAGGACCGCATCGATCTCAACACGGTACAGGTGAGCGATGTGTTCCTCGGCCTGAGCCACATGGATTGCCTGCTGTGCCACAACGGACGCGGCCACTTGGATGACATCAGCCTGTGGGGCCGCCAGACGACGCGGCGTCAAGCGTGGGGCCTGGCCGCGTTCTTCTCGCAGACCTCTATGGGTTTGGTCAACGCCGGCGCGGGAGGCGCGGCAACCGGTCCACGGCCGGGACCGTGGTACCTGCGCGAGGCTCCCGAGAGGGCCGGCTACGCGCTCAACACCACGGCGGGCGACCGGCCGGCCCGCGCCGGAGGCGCCACGGTTACGCCCACCTATCCGTTTAGCGACCGCTCTCCGGCGCAAGGCGACAACTACCGGGAGTTCCTGGCCAAGGAGGTGACTGGTGATCTCCAATTCGCCCGGGCTGCGGTGAACTACGTCTGGAAGGAGTTCTTTGTGCTGGGCATCGTGGAACCTGCCAATCAGCTCGACCCCGCACGGTTGGATCCCGACGATCCACCACCCGCGCCCTGGACGTTGCAGCCAACCAATGCGCGCTTACTGAACGAACTGGCTCGTGATTTTACGTCCGCAAAGTTTGATCTGAAGGCGCTCATGCGTCAGATCGCGACGTCAGAGGCCTATCAATTGTCGGCTGCGTATCCGGGCGAGTGGAAACCAGAAATGGAGCCGCTGTTTGCGCGCAAGTATGTCCGGCGCCTTTGGGCGGAGGAGATTCACGATGCCATCGCGCAGTCCAGCGGAGTGGCTTCCACCGTGGTAGCGATGCAACTCCCCGGGGGCGGCGTGGCGGGCGGCCCGGGTGGGAATCCGGGCGCGGCCGCGCCGGCCGATCAGGTCACTGCGTTCCTCGATTCCTTCCTGCGCGGCAATCGCGTGGATCTGTTGCGGTCTGGCGAGTTCAACACGGAACAGGCCTTGCGGCTGATGAATAATCCGTTTGTGCTCGACCGCATTCAAGTCAGCGCGGCACGGCTGAGTCTGAGTGACCCGCAGTTAGTGGATGAGTTGTTTCTCGCCGTCTTAAGCCGTCCGGCGAGTGCGGACGAACGCACCAAGGCGCTGGCAATGCTAGCTACTGGCGACCGGGCGGGCCAGGCATCCAATCTACTCTGGACCCTCTACAACAAAGTCGATTTCGTCTATAACTACTGAGGCCAAACAGCTATGAAACGTTCCGAATTCCAACGCTTCCAGTCGCGCTATCAGCCGGAGCATCAGGCCTTCTTCTCGCGGCCTTACTTCAGCCGAAGGGCCTTTCTTCAGGCAGCCGGTGGCGTCGCCGGAAGCCTGATGCTCCCCTCGGCCGCAACGGCCGCGCCGAGCGATTCCGCCGCCGCGACGAAAAACACCGCACGGAACCTCATCTTCATCCTGCTGAGCGGAGGCCCCAGTCACGTGGACACGTTCGACCTGAAGATGATTGACGGAGTGAGCCCCGCCGCCCTGGGTCCCGAACGTGTGAACGGCATCCTCTGGCCCGCGGGCCTGTTGCCGAAACTGGGCAGCCACCTGAGCTCTATGGCCATCATCCGCTCCATGCGTTCGTGGGCGCTGGTCCATGAGACCGGCCAGCGCTGGCTGCAAGTCGGTCGCAATCCGCAGGGCGCGGAGGGCTCCATCGCGCCGCATATTGGAAGCATCATCGCTCGGGAAAAGGATGCCGAGCAAAGGCCCACGGATTCTTTTCCGCCCTTCGTCGCGCTGGACGTGAATGAAGCGGCTGGCGCTGGTTACTTCTCGGCGCGCTACGCACCGCTCAAGTACATTCCCAGCGCGGCCGGTATTCCCGATACGGCTCATCCCGCGGGCGAAAGAGTATTTCAGGCGCGACTCAAAGCCCTGGCCGATCTGGATGGGCGCTTTCGCCGGGTGGACTCACCGGTTTCGGCCGGCGCCGACGTGGCCGAGTTCTACGATGCCGCCGTGCGCATGATGCACAATCCGGTGGTGGAGCGCGCCTTCCGCCTGAATCCCACCGACGCGGAGCGCTATGGCTCAACGGCCTTCGGCAATGCGTGCCTGGTGGCCAAGCAGGTGCTCGAAGAGAATCAAGGTACGCGTGCCGTGATGATCCGGCTCGGCGGCTGGGACAGCCACTCGAATATCTACTCCACCACTACGCCCACCAGCATCTTCAGCACGGGCAAAACATTCGACAACGCTCTCAGCGCTTTGCTCGCCGACCTTGAGAGCTCCGGCCAACTCAACGAAACGCTGGTAGTGGCGGGCGGCGAGTTCGGCCGCACACCGGGACCGTTATCCGCCGCAGGCGGGCGGGATCACTACCTGCAGCAAAGTTTCCTGCTAGCCGGGGGCGGCATCCGTGGCGGCCGCGTCATCGGCGCCACCGATGCCACGGGCGACGCGACCAGTGAGTACGGCTGGTCGCGCGACCGTGATGTCCGCGTCGAGGATATCGAGGCGACGATCTATTCGGCGCTCGGCATCGATTGGACCAAGGTCCTGGACGACGGTCCGCGCGGGCCCTTCCCCTACATTCCACACTCGGACAAGGATCTCTATGGGCCGGTGAACGAGCTATGGAGTTAAGATTCCTTCTTGCGTTGGTGTTGGCTCAGGCCGCCGTCTCGGCGCAAACCGGCGTGTGGGAGTCGCTCGCCGACTATCCCATCGATGCGTTCGAAGTCTCAACGACAGTGCTGAATGGCAAGGTCTTTGCCGGTTGCGGCCTCAC
>JAYVRS010000240.1:0-7371 GCA_043776185.1 Bryobacteraceae bacterium
TGGTCTATGGCCAACACGGTAAGTTCTGCCGCGCCGCTGGCTGGACGCGGGAGGAGTTTCTCGGTGCGTCGTTTCAAGCCTTGGGTCAAGTGGAACGACGCTTGCCCGGCAGCGCTGTAGTAGGTTTCAGTTGGAGCGCGCCCGCCAGAAGACTTACTGGGGGCGCTTGACCGCCGTGAAGCGCAGACGGCGATAGTCGGCAAACCAATACTCATCGCGATGCAAATAGGGGCGGGTCAGTTCCTCCACCCGCGCGATGTAGGCCGAATGCTGATCGTCGGGAACGCCCGCCAGAAACTGCCCGCCAAACATGCGCACCCAATCCCGCAGGCCCGTCACCGGATCTTCCAGCTTCGTCGGACGATCAAACAGTATCGCCAGCGTAATCTCGAAACCAGCCACATCGAGCACGTGGACGTAAGTGGCGATCGAAGGGTAATACCAGGGCGATTGCAGCACCAACCCCATCTCCGCACCGGCCTGCAGAAGGGCGTCGACGATGCGCTGGCAGTTCCCTTCCCCCCCGAATTCGCCCACAAAACGGCCGTTATCGCAAAGCGCGCGCGCCACCGAGCGGGCCACTTCATCGGCCTGCGGAATCCAGTGCAGCGTGGCATTGGTAAACACCAGGTCAAAGGGCGCGGTGAGCGTGAATGTCCGCGCATCGCTCACATAAAGCTCAAAACCCGGATGGGCGGCGCGAGCTTTCTCCACCATGCTTTCCGACGCGTCGATGCCCGTCACCGTCGCGCCGGTAGCCGCCAGCGCCTGCAGCAGCAGACCCGTGCCACAACCGAGGTCGAGCACGCGCTCGCCCGCTTGCGGCGCCGCCAATTCCACCAGGCTCGCGCCGTATTCAGAAACAAATCGATGGCGGGCGTCATAAAGGGCGGGGTCCCAGGCATTGCTCATGTGTTCTAGTGTATGTCGTGATAAGGTCAGGAAACCGATGACTGCCGACTTACTTCAACAACTAAAAACTAGCCGCACCTATGACCTTGAGCAACCGCGCTTCGCCGGCATGCCGATCCATGAAAGCCATAAGCCCGGCTACTTCTACGCGCTGCACCGCCGTCACCGCGACAGCTTCGGCGGACCCATGAATGGCCCGCGTTCCGGCGCCTCCGGCGTGCTCACCATGATGGAACACTCCGGCACGCACATCGACGCCCTGTGCCATCAAGCCTGCGGCATGGAGCTCTTCGGCGGTAAGCATCCTGATCAGGTGGAGACCCCCGCTGGCTTCACCGAACTGGGCATCGAGACCGTCGCCCCCCTCATCACCCGCGGAGTGCTGATCGACGTCGCTGGCCATAAAAACGTGGAGCGCTTACCCGAGCTCTACTCCGTCACCGCCGACGATCTGGAAGCCGCCCTGGTCCATCGTCCCCAACCCGGTGACGTCCTGCTGGTCCGCACCGGCTTCGCTGCGATTTGGAACGACGAAGCCACTTACTTGCGCGCCGCCGGCATGCACAAGTCCGCCTCGATCTGGGCCGCCGACCATGGCGTGGTCGCTGTCGGAGCCGACAACATGGCCTGGGACGTCCCCGGCGAACGCGACCCCGTCTCCGGTGCCACCCTCTTCGGCCACCTTTACTTACTGCCCCAAAAAGGCATCTACATCATCGAGAACTTAGACCTCGAAGCCCTCGCCCGCGACCAACAGACGGAGTTCGCCTTCTTCTGCCTGCCGCTCAAATTACGCGGAGCCACCGGCTCCCCAGTAAGGCCACTTGCGCTGGTGGGCGGCTAAATTTGCCATATATTAGGAACATGAAATTTCCCCATAGCCTCCTCACCATCGCCCTACTGACATGCGGAGCAGCTGCCGCGCAGGACTTTGTGGGCCGCTGGGCCGGTGTGGCCGATACGGTGGACGAGACCGGCGTCAAGCGTCAAGAGCGTCACGCCCTGGAAATTAAGAGCGAAGACGGCAAGCTTTCCGCCGTGCGAATTGGCCGCAACGGCAAAGGCGGCCAGGCGCTCCAAGTGCAGACCGATGGGGCAAAGATCCAATTGATCGAGTTCATTCCCACCGGCGGCGGCGAGCCGCTGCGCTGGAAGTTGACGCTCAAGGACGGCGCCTTGGTCGGCACCTACCAGGTGCTCCACGACGATCCGAAGAAATGGATCTATGACCGCACCGGCCCGGCCACTTACACCAAGGCTGAGGAGCCGGCGACTAAGTAGGAAACCCGCCCGGCGGCCAATATCTAGGGCCGCGACGGCTGGGAAAGGATGACGCCCGCGTACACGCGGGGCGGATCCGCGACTCACGCTTAGCGAAATCCTTGATAGAGTAAATTTGGGATCCTGTGTTTGGGAGCATGTTCTATGAAGTCCATTTTCTTGTTCGGAACGGGCGCGTTGTGGATTGCGGGCATCTTGGCCGCAGCTAATGTAAGTGACAAACCCACATTTTCGAAGGACGTAGCTCCGATTCTGAATCAGCGCTGCGTCACCTGCCATCGGGCGGGCGAAGCGGGCCCCATGGCGTTTACCAGCTATAAAGAAGTGCGTCCGTGGGCGGCGGCGATTAAGCAGGCGGTGGCGCTGAGAACCATGCCGCCTTGGCATGCCGATCCGAAGGTGAATCACTTTGCGAATGACCGGCGGCTGAGTGACGACGAGGTGGCCACGGTGGTGAAGTGGGCCGAGACGGGCGCGCCGGAAGGCCTTGCGGCGCAAACGCCGAAGCTGCCGAAGTTTGTGGATGGCTGGCAGTTTGGCCAGCCTGACTTCACGATCACGACGGGTAAGCCATTCGACATTCCGGCCAGTGGGACCATTCCGTATACATACTACACGGTTGACCCTGGCTTTACTGAAGATACGTGGGTACAGGCGGTGGAAGTACGCCCCTCGCAGCGGACGCAGGTGCACCACATTCTGGTGTTTGTCCTCGAAGAAGGCAATGTGCGGCCGACCCGCGGCGGCGAAGCCTTCAGCGACATGTTAATCGGCTATGCTCCGGGAGTGCCCTACATCAATTTCGACGAGGATACAGCTTTCCTGGTGAAGGCGGGGTCGAAGTTCCGGTTCCAGGTACACTACACCACCAATGGGAAAGAAGCGACGGACATTGACTCGCTGGGGTTGAAGATCCGCAAGGATCGACCCAAGTATCGCGCCTATTGCGGCTCGGCCTCGCAACGGCGTTTGGCGATTCCGCCCCAGGAAGCCAATTACGAAGCCAAGGCCACACATGTGTTTAAGGAAGATGTCACGCTGCTCGACATGTCGCCGCACATGCACTTACGCGGCAAGGCGTTCCAGTATGTACTTACTTATCCGGATGGCCGGAGCGAAGAATTGCTGAAGGTGCCAAAGTACGACTTTAACTGGCAGATCAGCTATGTTTTGGACAAACCCTTAAAGATCCCCGCAGGATCGAAGATGGAAGCCACGGCCTGGTATGACAATTCGCCAAACAATAAGTACAATCCCGACCCGACGAAGCTGGTGCGATGGGGCGACCAGACGTTTGAGGAGATGATGATCGGTTTCTTCAACTACAAGGTGCCGGTGGACAGTCCGAACCCGGCGCCGGCGAAGCCGGTTGCCCGGCCGCCCGCAGAGTAACGGGACCGTGAAAAACTCGCCTATGGCGCCAGCCACGTGGCAGGGCGAGAGCGCCTGGATCGGTGCGGTCGAGCCGCGTATCGCAGGCCTTGTGGACCTCGCCCATCCCACCCGCCCCGATGGCCGAAAGGATTTCGTAGTTAGCTCAACGTACCCCGCGCTTCGTCCTCGTCGCGCCAATTTTCCGTAATTCAATCACCAGCCGCAGAGCGTCGTTTACTTCTCGATTCGTCTTGAACTCACTATGAATCTCCGGATCCAGGAGCACCAGATTGGTACCTTCGGAATATTGCTTAGCGTGTTTTCCTTTCACTCCGCCCTTCAGTAAGATGGTCAGATCGTACTCCGGGCGAAGCTCGTTGCTGGGATTAGCTGGATTCTTTTTCATAGGCTTTTCTCGCATTCGTGTAAGTTCTCTGGCGCTAATGATTCGAAACCGGTCGCTTCGTTCCGCATAAGATACGATCAGCAACCGATTCCGATTTGACCTACCAACCATGAGGTACCGCGACTCCGCAATGGAATTCTCCGGATCGGGAACGGTGATACCCAGCCAATCGCCGAAAACGGTGGAGGCTTCCTCGAACGAGACCGCATGCTTCCGCCATTTCCACCCGCTTTGTCCAGATCCGATTCAAACTCCACGTCCGTATTCTATCGGATCACTTCCCCAACCCCGCCGCCCAGTTCTGCACCACCACCATCGGCGCAGCCGCCTGCTCTCCGCCTTCCGGAATCACCTCCAAAAACCGCTTCCCGTCCCGCGACGGCTGTGGCGGAGTATACAACCCACCACTCCCACGAAACAACATCTCCCCCCGTCCCGCGTTCACCCCCCCGGCCTGCAACTCCACCGCCGCCGCCATTACCGTTGTACCGTCCAACCGCCTCCAATACAGCTCCTTCCCATCCGCCCGCCAGCTCGGGCGCTGCCCCCCCTCCGCCGTCACCAGCCACTTCCCCCGCCGCTCCGGGAACCCCTGGATATACACCTCTGGCTGCCCCGACTCATCGGAATTGTACGCCACCCACCGCCCATCCGGAGAAAACGCTCCACCGAACTCAGCGAACTTCGTCTGCACATAAGGCACTGCCTTCCTCTCCCCCCCAAGCGGCAGCAACAGCACATCAGCCAACCCTAGCAGCAGTTGTTTCCGGTCCGGGGAGATGCTCTGCACAAATCCCGCGGCCCCCTTCCACACCAACTCCTCCTCCCCGGACCCATCCGCCGCCTTCCGCGAAATACCGCCAGCGTTGAAACCGCCACTGCTGCCGTAATACAGATACCTCCCATCCGGAGACCATCGCGGGAAGCTACCCCCGTTAAACGTAATCCGCGCGCTAATCCCGCTCTTCAGCCCCATCACCCAGATATCACTAGCGCCGCGCCCTGCCCCATAAGCCACCCGGCTCTCATCCGGCGATAAACTATACCCCAATCCCACCTCCATCGGCTGCCCAATCTGTTCGAGCACCTTCCCCGCTCGGTCCACCCACCCAAATCGGACTTTGCGCGCCGCGCCCCCCCTCCCATAAAACAGCGTTCCATTCCCGGATAAGGAAAACTCCCCATAGCCATTAAGAGCTACGCCGCCAACCCCCTCCGCCACCATTACTGGATCCCCCGTCAGCCGTGGCGGATCCAGTTCCAGCCGCCGCGCCATCAGCTTCCCATTCCCCTGAATACACAACAGCCGGCGCGAAAGCGCGTCGTAGAGCCCGTTGAACTTCGATAACTGAATCAGCACCGGTGCCCGCCCATCCAGGGCCCCCAGATAAATCCCCCATTTCGCCTCGTCCACAGGCCGCACCAGAAATAGGAACTCCTTCCCACCCGGCAGAAATTGCGGGTAGGAATGGAAAGCCTCCCCGGCCGCCGTGTTCACCTTCGTCACCTCCGCCGGCGTACCGCCCGACGCCGGAATCCGCAGCAACCCCGCATTCCGGTCCGCAAACAGAATCACCCCCTCTTCACTCCACGCTCCACCGCGCGCGAGGGACATGTCGCACAGGGCTACCGGCGACCCGCCCGCGACCTCCACCCGCTTCAGCTTTCCCCCTCCCACAAACCCCAGTGACTTACTGTCCGGTGACCAGAACGGCCGCCCCGCATTTTCTGTCCCCGCCAGCACCCGCGCCTCCAATGAGTCGAGCGATCTAACATGCAGCAGCGTCTCGCCTTTGGCATTCGTCGCCATAAACGCCAGGGTCCGCCCGTCCGGAGAGATCGCCGAGCCTTTCGAGTTATCGCCCCCGCCATTGAATTGCGCCCCCGCCGGCGGGTTTACATCGAAACGAACCGGCACCGCCGCCTCCCCCGACTTCCGCAACGCGAAGCCGCCGGTGACGACGGCCAAGAGTGCGCAAGCCGCCGCCATGGCCCAAGGCCAACGGCTGGGCTTGGCGGCGAGCGGAACGTCCGGTGCGGGCGCTTCCAGTTCGAGGACGATGTCGCGCATCGATTGGTAGCGGCGTTCGGGGTCCTTCGCCAGGCATCGGCGCACCAGCCGTTCGAGCCATGACGGCGTGAATGGCTTCACCGTCATCGGCGGCGGGTCAGCGGTGAGGACGGCGGAGACGAGGCCGGAATAGCTCTTGCCTCGGAAGGCCTTCTGGCCGGTGACCATCTCATACAGCACGGCACCGAAGGCCCAGATGTCGGCGCGGGCGTCGGCTTGCTTGCCTTCGAACTGCTCTGGCGCCATATACTGCGGCGTTCCCATGATGGCGCCTTCGGCGGTAAGCGGATTGGTCAAGGTCTCCTCCGTCGGCCCCGGCTTCACCGGCGCGGACTTGGCCAAGCCGAAGTCGAGCACCTTCACGCCATCCCGCGTCAGCATGATGTTGCCCGGCTTGACGTCGCGATGCGTGACACCGGCGCGGTGGGCGCGGTCCAGCGCGTCGGCGATCTGCACCGCGAACTTGAGCGCCTGCTCCAGCGGGATCGGCCCTTTGGCAATGCGATCACCGAGCGTCTCGCCCTCCATAAACTCCATCACCATGTAGCCCGTATTCTCATGGCGACCGATGTCGTAAAGGATGCAGATGTGGGGGTGGTTCAGCGACGCGACCGCCCGGGCCTCGCGCTCGAAGCGCTGCCGAACGTCGTCCCGTTTGGCGATGTGATCAGGCAGGACTTTGATGGCGACGGTACGGTCGAGCCGCGTGTCGCGAGCCTTGTAGACCTCGCCCATCCCGCCCGCCCCGATGGCCGAAAGGATTACGTAAGGTCCGAGTTGGTCGCCGGAGGATAAGGGCATCGAACTCTCACTCTACCGGACGCGAGCACGCTGTTTCGCCGGCGCAATCGCGTGCGCCGCTTCGGCAACCACGCGCAGGGTCCGGTTTACGGCGGCGCTGTCGGGAAACATCTTGGCGAGGTCGGGCTCGATCAGCACCAAGTTGGTGTCGGCGATGGCCTGCCGGTAATACTTGCCGCGCACTCCGCCCTTGAGTCGCGACAGATCGTACTCCGGCCGCATTTCATCGTCAATCTTGGCTATCGAATCCTTCTTCATACTCTTCCCGTTCAGACCGCGTTGCTAGTCGCGCAGAAATCAGCCGAATTCGGCCATTCCGTTGGCAATGGGCCACGAACACGACTTGCCCCTTGTTTGTACAGCCGATGGTCAATTCGCGCAGTTCCAAGTCGAATGGCCGGGATCGGGGTATGTCAGGGCCAAGGGATCCGGTCTTGTCAATAGGTTTGTGTAAACGACGTTCGAGTTAAGTTACCAGCCAGGGCCGGCAACGGACTTCAGCTCCGGCCTTCGCCCTTCATTATAG
>JAYVRS010000241.1:0-2268 GCA_043776185.1 Bryobacteraceae bacterium
ACGGTCGGGATGTCGGCGTAGTCCTCACCGCTGTAAGCGCAAAAGACTGTCACGAGCGTGAAGTCCTCGGCGTCGCAAGCGTACTTCCAAAGCGGCGCGGCGCCGTCCAGCAAATAGTCGCCGCCGACGCCCAATTGGCCACAGCGAACGCCGAGCGCTTTCACGCCACGAATCACCTCCGTCGGGTGGGGAGCGGCCCAGAACATCACTCCGGGTTCAAGAGCTTCTAGAGTAGACATTTTTCTCCATTCTTCATACGCGCTTCAGACATCAAGCGCGTCACTTTCACGGCTTGCGCGGACTCGACCGGCGAACAATACACCGGCTCGGTGCCCGTGGCGCAGCACTCCACAAAGTAACGAATCTCTTCGTGATAACCGTCCACCGGGGCAGGCGGCGATAGCGTCTCCGCCGATTGCCCCGGGCGATAAACCTGCGGATCCTTCCCCGAAGCCGAGCTGTATTCCACCGTTCCGCCGTCGGCCACCATGGTGTATTCCATCGAGAACGGAAACGTTCCGTGGTGCCATCCGCCGGCTACGGTGACGCTGTCGATTCCCTCGTAGTAAAGCTGAGCGTTAATCGTGTCGACATGGTCCGCCAGCGCCTCGCGACCCGTCGCCGACACCGCCGTCGGCGTACCGAACAAGTGCAGTGCCATATCGACGTCGTGAATCAGCAGATCGAACACGCCGCCGCCGCTCACGGACTTATCCTGCATCCAAGCCGCCCAGGGCGGAGCCGAGCAGCGCCGCCGAAATGTCGCCGCACGGACTCGGCCCAACTCGCCAGACCGCACCAAATCCGCCATCTGCCGGTACATCGGAAAGAAGCGCAACACCTGCGCGGCCATCAGAATTTTGTCCTGCTGCTTGGCCAAAACCACCAGCTGGTGGGCGGTCTCAAAATCGAGCGCCATCGGCTTTTCCACCAGCACATGCTTGCCCGCGCGCAAGGCGGCCTCGGTCGCGGGGGCATGCAGATGGGTGGGCAAACAGATGTCGACCGCGTCGATGGTGGGGTCTTCGAGAATCGTTTCCCAACGCGGGTGCTTGTCGACATGGGAGAAGTCGAGCGTCGCAAAGCCCTCGCCCAGGTTGCCACCGACGGAGCTCAAGTCGCCCGCCAATTTCTGAGGGTCGGAGCTGGAGATCGCCGCCAGCTTCACGCCCTCTATCCCGTCGAGCGCGCGGATATGCGTCGCGCCCATGAATCCCAAGCCTAGAACTCCAAGTCGCATTGAAGCTTTAGTGTAGCGCTCTCGGTCCGTCTCGAAAGTAGTTATCGACGGATCGAGGGCAAACTAGGTGACGACCTGCCGGCCGACCTGCATGCGGTAGGAGACAAAGACCAGGATCATGGTGGGCAGCACCATCAGGGCCGGAACCCACCCATTGGTTCGGCTGGTGGAAACCAGAAGCGCCGCCGCGGCCGCGCCCACCAGATAGTAGGGAAATACCCAAAAATGCGAACGCCGCCAAATCGTTCCCAGCGGTTGACTGGCCGCCAGGCTGAGCATCGTCGAAACCAGCAGCGTATTGGTGCCGTAGAAAAGCACCGTCGCCAATCCAAGTTGGCCGGCGAGCGAGCCGCCCAGCGCGGGAGCCAGCCACACCCTCACGACGGCAAATGCCGCGGCGCTGGCCAACACCACGCTCGCCGCGCTAAAGGCGACTTTGATGGGCTGCGGCCGGCGAACCGGCCGCCAGAGACACTGAACCAGCGAGGCCACCGTGGCCAGAATGATCACTTCGCCGAAAGCTAAATCCGCGACGGCGGCCAGGAGTAAGACAAAGCCCAAGGAGACCGTGCCATCGAGCCCTGGCAATCGGACTTTGAGCGCGGAGGCCACGATCGTTAATCCGAGCAAGGCCGCAAATCGCGCTCCATCCGTCGGTTCCAGGGAGAAAACACCAAAGGCAAGCGTCAGGGTCGCCAGCGATAGAACGGCCATCAGAAAGGCGCTGGCGCCCGCGGGTCGACTAGCGGCTTCCGCCGGAGCCAACTGGCCACGGGGAGCCCCTTCCGCCAGCCCGCAGTAGAAATGAAGCAGCACCAGGAGGACGATCAAAACCATCACGCCCTCCCAACTGACACCACTGAACCCGGGCGTCGCCAAGTTCACCGCGGCGGCACCCGCCAGATAATACGGGAATGACCAGACATACCAAGTCGCCGTCACCTCGGCGAGCGTTTTTCCCTGCAGCAACGCGAGGACGCCCGAAACCACCCCCGTGTTCACCACAAAGTAGAGTCCGGCAGACAGCA
>JAYVRS010000242.1:0-2267 GCA_043776185.1 Bryobacteraceae bacterium
TCGCTCGATCGGCCAACGGCAAGCGCCAGATGGCCCGGCTTCCAGACTTGTTCCGGCACGTTTAATGGCGGCGCCACCACCGTCTCCGCCAAGCGCAAAACGGCGATGTCGGTACCCGGATCGCGACCAACCACCGAGGCACCCACCAATCGTCCGTCCGGCAACACGACGCCGTGTAGCTCCTGTTGGTGCAGCGCGTGGTCGGCCGTCACCACCACCGCCGAGTCACCGATGGGCCACAGAATGCCCGCCGCAAAAGTGTTGTTAGTGTTCTGCAGCGCCACCACGTGTGGCCCCGCCGTCTCCACCGCCGCCGCCAACTGCTCACTCCATGCCGCTAATTCATTTGCCATGCCCTCTCCTTACAAGCTTGAGTGTGCCAGCAAGGGCCACGCAAGAGAACCGGAAGATCGGCCTGTTTTGCGGGCTAGCCACTTGGCCGGGGGCCACTTTGGGCCGCTAATCGCCAGGGTGTGCCATTCCATTTTTTGGAGTATGACTCGCGCGCCAACTTTGAAAGCAACGTCGGTGCCCCCTCGCCCGTAGGCCCTCATCCCCTAACCCCTCAGCCGCGCACGAAGTAAGCGGCTCGGCGGAGGACAGGAAAAGCGTGCGGGGCGCAGTTTCCTCAGCGGGACCCAGAGCCTGCGCGCGGCGTGACGGGGCAGCCTTCGACCTGTCTTCCTGGTCAACTCCCTCGGGTTTCGCCGCGTCCAGGAATAGCTTCCCTTAATCGTCCGGCTCTCCTGAAAACTCTCGCCTCAGGCCTGCGCGGTCCTCGAGAGACGGTTGCTAACAATCCAAAGCGTTGCTCACGCGACTCATGAAATCTCAACTCAACGTTTCCCCTGCCTAGCCCACACCGCTCAGAAGCCGTGAAAAAATCGACCACGTCCGGTAAAACAAAACGACGAAGTAATGTTTCAAGGGACAATGGGTCATGGCAACGCAGCAGACGTTGATGGCAGCGAGGTGGAGCTTCGAAGTTGGCGGCGGGGGCGGGCCATGATGATCTGGTGATGGCGTTGGCGTATGAGAACAAGAGCCGCCGGGGTTGACGGCTCTGAACGATTAGTATGCGTGGCACCAACTGGGCCAACCCCTCAAGAGACTTCGCAGTTGGAGCCTCCGACCGACTGCTAGAAGAGTTTCCAGAACGGACGGAAGGTGAGATCGACGGCCTTCAGGTCGTCCTCCCGTGTCTTCTGATCGCTCCAGACCATTTGGCCGTTGGCGTTGGCCGAGAAGCTTCGGACGGGTGTTCCCGGATTGCCGCTCACCACCTCTTGCGATTGCGTCGTATCGAGATCGAAGCGGAGAAGGCTGGGGGGCCGATTCTTGAGATGTTCGGTCCAGTGCAGAATGCCGCGTCCAACGGGTCGCCAAGTTCGGCGGGAAACATGCGCCATCCCCATGACGGGCGACTCGGTACCGTTGGCCAGCGAATGCCGCCATACGGTGGCATTGTCGTTGGCGCGGATGAGCAACAACTCCGTTCCATCCGCCGATTCGAAGGCTTCCTCGCCTCCTTGGCGAGTGATCTGCTTGGCGGCACCGCCTGCGGCGGGAATGCGCCAAATCTCCAGACGCCCACTGCGGTCGGAAGAGAAATAGACCAACAGCCCATCGGCGGACCAGGACGGAGCGCCTTCCCCGGTACCGGTGGACAGCACTCTGGCATGGCTCCCGTCGGAGTTGGCAACCATGAGGCTCGGCCTTCCTCCCACGGTAGCTACAAAGGCAACCCGCCGCCCGTCGGGCGACCAACGGGAGGTGATTTCGGTTTGCCGTTCGGAGAAATTAGTGATCTGCCGCGGCTCGGCACATCCGGGTAGGCAAACCCAAAGCTGACGGGAACCGGTGCGAGCCGAACTGAAAACCAATTGGCCGTCCGCGCTAATGTCCGGCAGCGCTTCCTCTTGGGTCGAACGCGCCACCGGAGTCTTGCGGCCGGTGGCGGAGTCGAACCAGGTGAGATCCAGGTTCCAAGGTTCACTTACAAAGGCGATGCGGATGGCTCCCGGCTCGAGTGCAACCGCTTGGGGGTAGCGGTTGATACCCTCCGTTCCAGCGATCAATTGAGGGGCTCCGGACCCCTTCTCTGCCACGCGATAAATCCCCTCCCGCCCTTCGACGTTGCCACCAAAGACAATCCCGCGCCCCTCCGGCAACCAGTCGATGCCCACCACCCAATTCTGGAGAAACGTGCGGCGCACCGCAGGACGCTCGCCGATTAGGGAGACGTGCACATCGCCTTGGCCAAAATG
>JAYVRS010000243.1:0-2266 GCA_043776185.1 Bryobacteraceae bacterium
CCGCGCCGCCCGTGATCGCCGCGCTGAAATTACCCATGAGCCCAGTCATGTATGACATCGCGGACTGCAGGGCCTGCTTGGTCCGCTGAATGCCATCCGAGATGCCGTCAACATAACGGCTCCGGAGGGTAGCTTCGACTGTGTTTGCGACTGTCATATAATCAGTTCAGGGAAATGTTTATCCTTTTCGGTTTCGTCTTTTTCTTCGTGGCAGCTTTCTGCGGGGCTTGGCGTTTAGCCCGGCTCTGTCTCGGCTACGGAGCCTTGATCATTGCCGAGCTCATCCGCGTTATCTTCCTGCCTCATCGCGCTCGAGTGTGGCCAGGTACTCCTTAACCGCCACCAGCCCCTGCCAGTCGTCGTAACTCAAATCCAAGTTGCCCAGTGGGTAGCCCACCGCGCCCCACGTATGGAGCCTAAGCAGCTCGCCCACCCAGCACCGGAATGCAACTGGGAACTTCTCATTGAGACCCTCCATCCGGGTGCCGTCCTTCTTCGTGGCTCCCGCCAGGGAGCAAGGAGAGCACCAGCCATCGGCCGGACGATTCACCGCTGGGCATTCGTCGCAGGCCTTTTCCTTGGCGTCGAAGTCGCTGGCCAGGTATGCCCTGACCAGCGGCGTTAGTTTCCCTCAGGCGCCGCATCCTCGAAAGCCATGGCCGCCGATGACAGCCAAGAGACGTTGACCAGATCACGCCAGTCCTTAACCGGGATGCCGAGTACACCTTCCATGAAGGTCTTGTCTTCTTCCGTCAACGTGGTGGTCTTGTTGAGCGGTTTCTCAGCGCCATCCGCCGTCTCGTAAGTGGCGTTATCGAGGTCGAGTAACAAGGGCCGGATGAACCGGGCGCGCGACTCCGTCATCTGGTTCTTCACCTTGCGCCCCTCCATCTGGAAGCGCGAGGTGAGGAAGTCCGAGCGCTCCTTGGAACTGGGCTCTCGGACGATGACCGTGACGGACTCTTCGCCCACCGGGATACGTATCTTGCGGACTTTAGAAAAGCTGGAAACTGACATAACGGACTCCTTACGCGAGATAATTCGCGGCTTGCAAATTAGTGATGTTGAGATAGAACACGTCGAAGATTTGGAACTTGCCCGCATAGGCGAGCGCGCCATCGTCTTCGATCTTTTTGGGCGCTTCCATCAACGCGACCTTGGGGCAGATGAGCTCCGCCGAGTAGTTGATCGCGGCGTTCGCGATCTCGCCGACGATGGGAATCGACATGACGAACTCGGTGCCCTGGCGCATTTCCGACCGGTAGACGCGGTCATCGATCTCGAGGGTGGCTTCGATCATGGCCTCATAACTTTTTCCTCGTCGGACCGCGCCGACCGCGCATGAAGCATCGCCCAGAAAATACTTGCCTGCCCCGCCGTTCTTGAAGCTGAACTTGAAGTCCTTCACCTGGCTGCTGATGGTCGTACCGCCCGTGTGCGCCCCGCCAGCAAATGTGCCGCCCTTCTTCAGATTGGCGTCGCAATAGGTGAGATAGCTCTCGTTGACCAGCGCCGGTTTCGCCGTGAGGGTCACTGCTGTGCCATCTTCCAGAACTTCGTCACGGCCAACCAGATCCGCCTCGAACTCCACGAATTGGCCACGCGCGCCACTCAACGTGAAGCCACTACAGG
Source organism: Bryobacteraceae bacterium (assembly GCA_043776185.1). Classification (GTDB taxonomy): domain Bacteria; phylum Acidobacteriota; class Terriglobia; order Bryobacterales; family Bryobacteraceae; genus JALHNI01. The sequence continues at coordinate 1,633 of JAYVRS010000243.1, forward strand.
CGATGCCGGCAAACCGGAATTGTTTGTCGCCGTCGTTCTCCACCATGGTGCGGTAAGGCAATTCGACAATCGTCTGATCCAGTTCGAGTGCATGCTTGTAAGCTGTGGACGCGGGCACGGCTGTGGACGTGTCCTTACCCATAGCCATAGATGCGAAGAGAGCGATCAGATGGGGCGTGGCCTTATCCTTGTGCTTGCCTTCGGTCTTGTAGTTGAGCACCTTATGCCGCGTCGCGAGCAGCGAGCCGGTCACCTGGTCGGTGTTCACGTAGTTGGTGTTGACCGCCGACTCCATGGGGTCGCCCATAAACGGCAGCAACGTATTCACCGCCACGGCCGTGGCGATGGCCGGTTGTTTGGTCAGCGAGACGGCGCGCCATCCGCCGATGATGTTCTTGACGCCCATCTACTTTTTCTCCTTCAGCGGAATAGCTTCGAAGTAGTCGGGATAGAGGTAGAGGGCCTTTTCGGCCAGCTCACCTTCCAGAATCTGATCAGGCCGATACTGGCCTCGGAGGGCCGGATCGTACAGTTCCACCAACATTTTGCATCGTGCCTTCATAAGCTCATCTCCCTTACTCGCTGAATCGTGACCTTCGTTTCGCCCAGCCCGTAGTAGCGCGGGCCGTTCTGT
>JAYVRS010000244.1:0-7358 GCA_043776185.1 Bryobacteraceae bacterium
CTCGAAGACTTTTTTGCGCGCATGCCAGCGGGAGGTCGCCCCCACAATGGTCCACGGCGCGTGTTCGCTTTCGGTTAGCTCCAGCATGTCTTCAATGGCGACGAGATAGTCATCGTAGCGCCGGTGACGATCCCAGTCGGCGGGCGTTACTCGCCAGCTTTCGAGCGGATCGCGTTCGGTGGCGCGCAGCCTTTTCTTTTGATCCTTCTTACTAATGTGCAAGAAGAGCTTGATAATGACGACGCCACTGTCGGCTAAGGTGCGCTCGAATTCGATGATGTCGCGATAACCCTGACGCCACTCCACTTCGTCGGTTTCGCGATCCACGCGAGCGTCCAAGACGCGGTAGTACCAGGAATGATTGAAGATGACTAAGTCGCCCTGGTCGGGGACCTTGAGCCAAAAGCGCCATAGCCAAGGCCGACTCAGCTCTTCCGGGCTGGGGCTGGTGATCGGATAGAGCTTGAAGCCACGCGGGTCCATCCGTTGGGTGAGGGCGGCGATCGCCGCACCTTTGCCCGCGCCATCCCAGCCCTCCACTACCACCATGGTGGGCACGCGGTGATCCCAGCAGGCTTTTTCGAGACCAAAGACGCGCTGCTGCCAATCGGGTAGGAGCCGTTTGTACTCCTCCCGAGAAAGCTTCTTTTTGAGATTTACGTTTTTGAGCATCGGCTCTTAAGTAATGCCTGTTGGCTATTCGTCGGAAGTTCCCCATCGGCTTTTGGGGTCCGTAAGTAAGTTCCGTCGGGCTGCATCTGGCGTGACTTCACCGAATCCGTCAGATAGGCCTCGAGCACTTTGTCGCGTAAGTAGCGTTTTAGCGAAACACGTTCAATCGGGAAAAGGACCTCGACCCGGCGGTTGATATTGCGGGGCATGACATCGGCCGAGCCCAGATACACCTCTTCGGCCCCGTCGTTGTGGAAGTAAAAGATGCGGCTATGTTCGAGAAAACGCCCCACGATGCTGAAGACGCGAATGCGGTCACTGATGCCCGGCAGCCCCGGCCGCAGGCAGCAGATACCGCGGACGATGAGATCGCATTGCACCCCGGCTTGGGAGGCTTGATACAGCAGCCGAATGATGCGCGGGTCGCCCAGCGCGTTGGTTTTAAAGATCAGCCGCGCCGGCTTTCCCGCGCGGGCATGAGTGATTTCGCGCTCGATCATGGTCTCGAATTGACCGCGTAAGTTGATGGGGGCCACCAGTAACTTCTGGTAGTCAGATTTGGCCGAGTAACCGGTAAGAAAATTGAATAAGTCCGTGGCGTCGGCACCCACTTCGGCATCGCAGGTAAATAGACCAATGTCGGTATATAGATGCGCCGTAATGGCATTGTAATTGCCAGTGGAGAGGTGAACGTAGCGGCGCATGACATCGCCTTCGCGCCGCACCACGAGGGCCACTTTGGCGTGTATCTTCAAACCCGGCAAGCCGTAAACGACATGGACGCCCTCGCGTTCCATCGCGCGAGCCCACTCAATGTTACTCTCTTCGTCGAAACGGGCTTTCAGTTCTACGAGCACGGCGACTTGCTTGCCGTGTTCAAGTGCTTCGAGCAGCGCCTCGACCACCGGCGAATTGCGGCCCACGCGATAGAGCGTCATCTTAATGGCGAGTACTTGGGGGTCGCGTGCGGCGGCCCGCAGAAAATCGACGACGGGGCCGAATGAGTCAAAGGGGTGATGCAGCAGGATATCGCCGCGCCGAATTTGGCCGAAGATGTCGCCGTCTTCGTTCCATTTTTCCGGTAAGGCCGGGATGAAGACGGGGTCTTTGAGGTCAGGCCGATTTAATTGAGCAAAAGAGCGGAGCCGACTGAGTGAAAGCGGCCCCTCCACCCGAAAGATATCGGAGTCTTCTACTTCGAGATTCAGTTGCAGAATCTTGAGCACGCGCTCCGGCATGCGGGCATCCACTTTGAGGCGAACCACTTCGCCAAAGCGGCGCTGGCGCACACCTTCTTCGACAGTTTCGAGTAAGTCGCCGCCCTCTAGTTCTTGGATGGCCAGGTCAGCATCGCGAGTAACATGAAACAAATGCGACTCGATGACTTCCATGCCCGGAAATAGTTGCTGCAGATTCGCTTGAACCACTTGCTCAATCCAGACGTAACAGAGGGGGCGGCCATTGCGTTTCACCGTGCTTTGGACGGGCACGAGTTGGGGCAGGGTATCCGGCACTTTGAGACGCGCGAATTGTTCCTGCCCGCGCGGGTCGCGAATGAGAATCGAGAGATTGAGGCTCAGATTGGAGATGTGCGGAAAGGGCCGGGTGATGTCGACAGCCAACGGCGTCAATACCGGGTAGACGGTATCGCGAAAGTAAGCATCGGCGTGTTGGCGTTGGCCGGGGGCCAATTCGGCATAGTCGAGCAAGCGAATGCCGTGGCGCTGCAAGTCTTCGAAGAGACGTCGCCGGCAGGCATGCGCTTCCACCAGCAGCCGGCCGAACTCCTGGTGAATGGCCTCCAACTGCTGCCGCGGGGTCATGCCATCGGGGCCCGGTTCTTCAATGCCGGCCTCGATCTGCTGCTTCAATCCCGCGGCGCGTACCATGAAGAATTCGTCGAGATTTGAGCCGAGAATTCCCAGAAACTTAACGCGCTCCAACAATGGATTCGCTTCGTCGAGCGCTTCATCCAGCACGCGGCGCTGGAAGGAGAGTAGGCTGAGTTCGCGATTTACGTAGAGACTGGGATTGTCGAGAAACAGTCCAGCCGGCTCGTCCAGCTTGCGACGACGGCTAACTTTGGGCTTGACGGAAACTGGCTTGTGGCGCGGGGTCATGAGTTGATTTTTGAGGCAGCCTGCTGGAGGATAGTTTCGAGGGCCGCCTCGGCTTGCGGGCGTTTCCCGTGGCGTAGTAACTCAATGGCCGATGAATCCACTAATTGATACCATATCGCCTTCCGGGTGGCGAAGTCAGGCACCATGGCCGCCAGGCGATCGCGAAAGTTGCTGACGATTTCGAGGAAGGTGGAGTATTCGGCGCCGAGTTGTTCGGCGAGGCGCTGGCGCAAACGCACGGCCAAGGCGGGGCAGCGGCCGGTGGTGGATAGCGCGACCACCAAGTCGCCTTGGCGATGAATGGAAGGGTAGATGTAGCGGCAGTGCGGCGGGTCGTCCAGACAGTTGACGATGACGTTTTCGCGTTGACCCTCGGCCCAGATGGCGGCGTTGTATTGGCGGTCGCCGGCGGAGACGGCAAGAAAGCAACCTCGGAGATCGCCTGGCTGATAGTCGCGGGCGACCCACTGGCAGTGGGCGCTGGCGATGAGTGGGCCGAAGCTGGGGTCGAGTTCGGCGCTGACGACGGTGAGCCGCGCACCCGCCTCCACCAGACCGCGCGCCTTCTCTTCGGCCATTCCGTTGCCTCCGAAGACGACACAGGGCTGGCTCTCAAGGTCGAGAAAGACTGGGTATCCATAGCGCATGCCTCTCTATTGTCGCAGCAAGGCCCTATAATCACGTGATGACCTCTACACGTTGGTGGATGCTGGCCCTGCTATTTTTCGCGACCACCATCAACTACCTGGACCGTATCGTCCTGTCGGTGCTGAGCCCGGTGATCCTTGGCGAGATGCATATCTCGAAGCAACAATACGGCGACATCACCAGCGCTTTTCAGCTGACCTATACGTTCGGTTTCATCTTCTTCGGTTGGTTCATCGATCGCTTTGGGACACGCGTGGGTTACGCGGTATCCGCCTTGTGGTGGAGCATAGCGGCCGCCCTGCATTCGTTATCGAGAACCGGCATGGATCTGGCCATGTGGCGTGCGGTTTTAGGTCTAGGAGAAGCAGGAAACTTCCCGACCGCGATCAAATGCGTGGCCGAGTGGTTTCCCAAAAAAGAGCGGGCGCTGGCCTGCGGCATCTTTAATTCGGGCGCGAGCGTCGCCGCGATGGTGGGCCCGCCGCTATTCGTGTGGCTGAACGGGCTGTACGGCTGGCGCACCTGTTTCTTCGTGACGGGGGCGAGCGGTCTGGTTTGGCTGTTGGTCTGGTGGTTGACTTACCGTCTCCCCGGACAGCACCCGAAGGTGAACGCGGCGGAGTTGGCTTTCATCCACTCGGACTCGGGCGAAGAGTTGGAGCCCAAGGTGACCTGGCTACAAGCGCTGCGCTACAAGCAGACCTGGGGTTTTGCCGGTGCCAAGTTCTTCGCGGATCCGGTGTGGTGGTTTTACTTGTACTGGCTGCCGCTGTACTTCAGCGAGGTGCGCGGCTTTAAGCTAATGGAGATCGGCTGGGCGCTGCCGGTGATCTATCTGATGGCCGATATGGGCAGTGTGTTTGGCGGTTGGTTGTCGGGCTATTGGATTGGAAGGGGCTGGGAGATCGGCCAGGCGCGCAAGATGAGCATGTTGATTTTTGCGCTGTGCATGCCGGTGGGCGCCACTTGTGTGTTGGCAAAGAATCCGATTTTGGCCGTGGCCCTGATCAGCTTGGCGACGGCGGCGCATCAGGCTTGGTCCGCGAACTTGTTTACGACGGCGTCCGATGTGTTTCCGAAGTCAGCGGTGGCCAGCGTGACCGGTATCGGCGGCTGCCTGGGGGGCTTTGGAGGCTTCTTGTTTACGGGCCAGATGGCGGGCTACGTTACGGAGCACTACGGATTCACGCCCATTTTTCTGATTATGGGCGCGTTCCACTTAACAGGGTTGGCCATTCTGCATTGGGGGATGGGGGACTTGCAGCCGTTGCAGGAGGAGCAAAAACAATATTAGGCGGACCGGGGGGTCCGCCCAACAGAAAAGGGTTAGTTAGAGACGTCGTGAGTGTTGGACAATTCGCGGATGGGGATCCACTTCGTGTACCACCACTTTTGGGCTTCGGAGTCTTTGTAAGCTTTGAGCGCCGCTTCGTCCTTGAACTCCATCACCAGGACATGGGTGAATTTGCTCTCGCCGCCTTGCACCAGGATGGGCTTGAGCCAAACGCGGGTGATGCCGGCTTTGGGGAACTTGGTGGCCATTTCGCCGATGGAGGCGATAGCCCCGTCGACGGCAGCTTTGGAGGCGTCGGCTTTGAACTTGACGTTGATGATGTGAATGACCGACTTGGGCATTTCGACGGCGCTTAGGCTTAGTGCTAAGGCTGTCGTGAGCAGAGTGAGATTAATGAGCAATTTCTTCATGAGATTCCTTTTTGATTTTCTTAAGCCCGGACCATTCTTCGCAGATCACGAGGGAATTCGCCGGATTGTTGACCATGTACTTGCAAGCCGCTGGACCAACCAGCTTCTCGCGGGCTACCGGGAGCGAGTCCGCGAAAACGGACACGTCCTGGGAAGTGCTGTAGGCGACGCCTTGTAGCTGATAGGCGTAGTAGATGGCGTCGTCCTGAATATCGGTGACCATGGCTTCGATGATGCGGCCTTCGCGTGAGATGGCTTGTCGACGACGGAACTCACGGCGGAGTACCCGTTGTTGAGGCGTCAGCCGACTGCGCCACTGCACCCAAATAAAGATGCCCAGCGCCGCAGTGACGCACGCACCGGCCATCAACACATCGAAAGCTAGAAGCGCCACGTCACTTCGTTTCGAAGGCTTTGGCGTGGTCCTTCAAGAACTGCTCGAGGCCTTTATCGGTCAACGGATGGTTGAAGAGCATGTCGAGCACTTTGGACGGCAGGGTACCGACGTGGGCACCGGCTTCGGCGGCCTGCACGACGTGCAGCGGCGAGCGCAAGGAGGCGGCGAGCACCTGCGTCTTGAAGCCGTAGTTTTTGTAGATCTTGCAGATGCTGGTGATCAGATCCATGCCGACGTCGCCGATGTCGTCGAGGCGTCCGACGAAGGGGCTCACCAGGTAAGCGCCGGCTTTGGCGGCCAGCAAGGCCTGGGCGGCAGAGAAGCACAACGTCACGTTGGTGCGAATGCCCTCTTTCGACAAGGCGGAACAGGCCACGATGCCTTCGCGGATCAACGGTAGTTTGACGACCACGTTCTTATGAATCTTCGCAAGCTTGAGGCCTTCCGAGATCATAGCTTTCGATTCGATAGCCACCACTTCGGCGCTGATGTCGCCGTCGACGATTTCACAGATCCGTTTGATCTGCTCTTCGATCGGCACGCCTTCTTTGGCGATCAGCGAAGGGTTGGTGGTGACGCCGTCGATGATGCCATAGGCGGCAGCTTTACGCAGTTCATCGAGGTTAGCGGTATCAAGAAAAATTCTCATGTGTTTGTGTTTACTCGCGAATAACAGAGTTAGTTAGCACGCCGAGGGCATCGACCTTGACCGAGACCGAGTCGCCTGGTTGCACGGGTCCGACGCCTTCGGGAGTGCCGGTGGCGATCAGATCTCCCGGCTCAAGCGTCATGAACCGAGTGACGAATTCAATTATATCACCGAGGCTGAAAATCAATTGAGTGACGGCGCCGTGCTGGCGGCGCTCGCCATTTACCAGCGTTTCGACGGTGAGCTTGTTCCAGTCGACGTCGCGGGCGGGGACTTCGTAGGGGCCGACGGGGCAGAAGGTGTCGAAGCCTTTGCCGCGGGTCCATTGCTTGTCGCTTTTCTGTAAATCGCGCGCGGTGACGTCGTTGACGATGGTGTAGCCGCGGACGAAGTCGAAGGCTTGGGCCGCCTTGACATTGCGCGCCCGGCGGCCGATGACGACGCCAATCTCGCCCTCGAAATGGACGGAGGTGCTGATGGCCGGATAGACGATGTGGTCGCCGTGGGCAATCAGCGAGGAAGGCGGTTTCAGGAAGATCAGGGGCTCGGTGGGGATGTCGTTGCCGAGTTCTTTGGCGTGGGCGGCGTAGTTGCGGCCGACGCAGACGATCTTCGAGGGAGAGACGGGCGGCAGCAGCCGAATGTCTTGCGGGATGTCGAGCGTGGGCAGGTCGACGTATTCGACGCCGCCGGCCGAGTCCGGGGTGGAGGCGGGCAGGTCGAGGTTGCGGGAGAAACGAATTCGATACATAGCTTTTTTCTAGTGTCGCTTACTGGGGGAGTATGCTGGAGGGCATGTTTCAGTTGACCGGAAAGACAGCGTTGGTGACGGGTTCGGGGCGTGGCATCGGGAAGGGCATCGCGCGGATGCTGGCCGATGCGGGCGCGTCGGTGATGATCAACGATCTCGATGCCGAGGTGGCGCGCGAGACGGCGAGTGAGTTGGGGATGGAATTTCTGGCGGGCAACGTGACCGATCCGGCGTTTCCCGAGGCGTTGGTGAAGGCCACGATCGCCGCGTATGGCGGGCTCGACATCATCGTCAACAACGCGGGCTATACGTGGGACAACGTGATCCAGAAGACCTCGGACGAGCAGTTTCAGGCGATGCTGGATATTCACTTGGTGGCACCGTTTCGCGTGCTGCGGGCGGCTTCGGAGTTCATTC
>JAYVRS010000245.1:0-2262 GCA_043776185.1 Bryobacteraceae bacterium
GGCCCGTAACTTCATATAGGCCGGATGCGACGTAGTGCGGTGACGGTTCCGCGGCCGGGGGATATCGACGGTGAGATCCAGCCCCACCCGGGCCTCGGGGCCATCGGTCATCAGAATGATACGGTCGCACAGATAAAGGGCTTCGTCGATGTCGTGGGTTACCATGACGACAGTTTTGTGATCGCTTTCCCACAGCGAAACCAGCAGATCCTGTAACTCGAAGCGCGTTAGTGAATCCAACATGCCGAACGGCTCGTCGAGTAAGAGGAAACGCGGCTCCTGCGACAGCGCGCGGGCGATTGCGACCCGCTGCTGGGTACCTTGCGACAATTCAGCCGGCCATTGATCGGCGTACTCACCGATGCCGACTAAGTCAAGATACTTCTGAGCCAGCGCGCGTTGCCCGGATGACGTCAGGGTGGGTTGAACTTGTTTGACGGCCAGCAGCACATTGTCGAGGGCCGACATCCAAGGCAGCAGTGACGGCGATTGGAAGACAAAGGCGCGCTCCAGGCCCGGCTGAGTAACTTCGCGTCCGTCCAGCACCACGCCGCCGAAGGTCGCCTGCTGTAAGCCGGCGATGATCGACAGGACCGTTGACTTACCGCAGCCGGAGTGGCCCAGCAGAGCGACAAATTCGCCGGCCCGAATTCGAGTATCGAAGTTCTTCACCACCGTCATCGGGCCGGAGGGAGTGTTGAAGACTTTGGTAAGCGACGTGATTTCTAGGGGGCGCGCGTCCATGTCAGGCCGCCTCCACTGGCATCAATCGATGAGTAAGTTGCTTGCGGCCGGTGGTGAGGAACTCCGCGAGTTGATTGCGAATCGCGATCGCCTCCGGATCATGAAGCAGAGCGTCGGCGGCGCGAGGGCGCTTCAGCTCGACGGCAAAACCATCGCTGAGACCCTTCGAGCCCAAGGCATGAATACGGTCAGAAAGTAGCACCGCTTCTTCCACACTATTGGTGATCATCAGCGCCGTCACGGGCTTGGCTTGAGCCGAACACATGGAGGCCAATTCCTTCTGGAGCGTGGCCCGCGTCAGCGCGTCGAGTGCGCCAAAAGGCTCGTCCATAAACAGGACTCGCGGTTCTACCGCAAAGGCGCGAGCGATTGCCACTCGCTGACGCATGCCGCCCGAGAGTTGGCTGGGTTTCTTCAAGTAGGCTTGCCCCAAACCAACCATCTCTAAATACTTGCGGCTGTGCGCCTCTTGTTGCGCCATCGTGAATTTTGGAAAGGCTGCCTGCACCGCCAACCGCACGTTCTCGAGCGCGGAAAGCCATGGCAGCAAGGAATAGTTCTGAAAGATTACTGAGGCCACCGGCGGAAATTCGCTGATCCGGTCGCCGGCCAGCATCACCGCTCCCGAGTCAGCGGGAAGCAATCCGCAAGCAATCTTCAGCAAGGTAGTCTTGCCCGCGCCGGACGCACCGACGATGGAGACAAACTCACCTTCGTTGATTTCGAGAGAGAGATTCTTCAGCACATTCCGCGGGCCATAGCTCTTGCTGACTTGGCTGAGTTCGAGATAGGCCATTAAACTACTCTTAGCTTTCGCTCGGCGACTCCCATCAACCGGTCGAGCGCGAAGCCGACGATGCCGATGGTGAGAATGCAGAGTAAGATATGTGAATAGATCAGGCTGTTGTACTCCTGCCATAGGAAGCCGCCAACGCCCGGCGTGCCGGTAAGCATCTCCGCTGCCACGATCACCAGCCAGGCCAAGCCCAAGCTCAACCGGAAGCCGGTAAACATGTAAGGTAACGTAGCCGGTAACATCACCTTGGTGAACTTACTCCAGGGCGAGAGGCGCAGGACTTTGGCGACATTGTGATAATCCTGCGGAATCGCGCGCACGCCTTGCATAGTGTTGACGACGGTGGGCCACATACTGCAAAGAGCGATGGTAAATAAGGCAGCCGGCTCGGATTGCCGGAAGAGCACTAATCCAAGGGGCAGCCAAGCCAAGGGTGAAATAGGCCGCAACACTTGGATGGCCGGATCAAACATCTTGAAGAATAGATTAGATGCGCCCAGGAAAAAACCAAGCGGTGTGCCAATCAGGACGGCCAACAGGAAGCCTTTCGCCACGCGGTACAGGCTGTAAGCGGCGAGCCGGCCGATTCCCTGGTCGGACTCTCCGCGCTTGTCAAACGGCTGCAGGACGTAGAGCTTGCTCTCGGTCCAGGTTTTGGACGGCGACGGCAAATCCGGGGCGATACTTACCGAGAGTATCGCCCAAAAGGCCACCAAAACGCC
>JAYVRS010000246.1:0-7344 GCA_043776185.1 Bryobacteraceae bacterium
TCATCCTAGTGTCGCCTTCCGGGATGCGCAGCCTCGCCGAGCGACGCCCAAATGACGACACGCAGGATTTCACCGCTTTCACCTTTACCTCTGTGCGCCACTGGGGCGAAGTGAGCAGCGGCACGTGGGAGCTCCGCGTGGCCGACTTGGCCGCCAATGGGGCCAAGGGCACGCTGAAGTCGGCTTCGATGAAGCTCTACGGTACGGCCCGTTAAAACAGACTAGGACATGGCCACTGTGCTTGCGGGCGGATTGTAGAACAGGATTCGCCCGCAAGCCTCGCAATAGTGGACGTCGTCGCGAACCTTTAAGTCCTGATAATGCTGGGGCCGCAGAGCGATCCGGCATGCCGTGCAGCGGCCATCGACGACCTCGGCCATCACTTGGGGCGAGTTGTGCTTCTTGCGAATGCGTTCGCAAGTCTGCTTCAATACTGGCGGCATGTCTACCAGCAGTTGCTTGAGTTCACCGGCGCGCTCGAAGATCTCTTTCTCGTCAGCCGTCGTTTGCGCCTTGGCGAGCTGTTTCTGGGCTTCGACCTGCTTACGCTCGTCGGCTAGTGCAACCTCTGCCACCTTAACGTTCTTTTCCAGCGGCTCGCCTTCCTCCATCAACTGAAGGATTCGCGTTTCGGCTAGACTGATCTCGTTGAGCGCGTAGTCAATCTCGTGCTGAAAAGCACGGTACTGCTCGTTGTTCTTGGCCTGCAGCATCTGATCCTTCAACTTCGAGATCTTTTGCTGTGCCGTGAGGATGTCCAATTCCTTCTGCTTGCGTTCCCGCTGGTGGGAGGCGAGAGTCGCTTTCTCGGAGTCGAGTTTTTTGGTGTGCGCTTCGAGTTGCTTCTCGATTTCGGCAACCTGTTTTGGCAACTGAGCGACTTCCCGCTTCAATTCCAAAATCCGCATGTCGAGGTTTTGAAGTTTCGAAACTTGCTCAAGGGCTGATTTCATAGACGGAACCTGAGTTTATCACGCCGCCCAGGTGGAGCTTCGAAAGTGACAAATCCCCGCGTTCCTCGCCGTTAATCCGGAAATACAATATCCCCGTAAGCCAAATAGAATCATTGCTTTACGAATGTGTCCGACACACGCTTAACTGCTTCAATCGATTGAGGTTGTTTCAAAGTTCGGTTTTGAGTGGAGTTGTCACACCAAAAATAAACCGAAAATATGTGAGAACTTTCCCCCGCTCAACCCACTTATCAGTGTGACCCGGACTGTCAAGATTCCATCCCGCCCCCATCGCGCATTCAAATGCCGCGGCGTCTACCACATCTACCAACGCGGCAATCGCCGCCAGCGCGTCTTCCATTCCCAAGCCCAACTCCTCTCCTATCTGAACCGGCTCGATCGCCTCGCTCGCCGCTACAAAGTCCGAATTCACGCCTTCTGCTTGATGTCCAACCACGTCCATTTCATCCTCGAACCGCTCCGCAAACGAGGCATCTCGAACCTCATGCGCGACCTCCAATCGCAGCATGCCCGCGAGGTACTCCTCCAGCATCAAACCGACGGCCACCTCTGGAAGCACCACTTCGGGGCCCTGCCGCTCAGCCCCTCCCACTACCGCGCCGCCATGCTCTATATCGAACAAAATCCCGTTCGCGCCGGCCTTGCCAAGCGCGCTGGCGACTACCCCTACTCCAGCGCCGCCGCCCATCTCAGCAACTCCGCAGACGCCGAAATCCATCACCGTAAGGGCTTCGCTCATGTAGGCCTCTACCTGAAACGCTGGCAAAAAGAGTTTGCCGCCCCCGAACAACCGGTCGACTGGCAATTCTGGCTCGACCAGCCCATCGATGCCGCCCACCAACAAGACTTGGCCGCCATTACCAAAATCCTCGGTCCCGACCGCCTCACTCCGGTCCCCACCCACCAACTCCCCCGCCCCGTCCCCCCTCAACCGCAACAAATCTCGCGCCACCAAAGCCGAACCGCCACCGGGTCACAAAGTCCGTAAAATAAAGATAGCCATGCTCACTCGCCGTCTCTTCATCGCCCTCTCGCCTCAATTCGACAAGATCTTTCGTGGCCTGGGGCGACCGAAGGAGGACAAGACCGGCCTCGGACTCAAAGAGGCGCTCAGCATCGGCATCGAGAACACCGTGCAAATCCTCGGTCGGCCGGATGGCTATTTCCGGAATGAACTCATCAAAATCCTACTGCCGCCGCAGTTCAAAGTGATTGAGCGGGCCATGCGTTTGGCGGGTCTGTCGGGCATGTTGGACCAGTTTGTCCAATCGATGAATCGCGCCGCCGAGACTGCGGCACCTTTTGCAAAAGACATTTTCGTCTCGGCCATCAAGCAAATTACTTTTGACGATGCCCGCCGCATCCTCACGGGGTCCGATACGGCCGCCACTGAGTTCTTTCAGACGAAGACCTCCAACAAGCTAGGTGAACTCTTTAAACCGGTAGTACAAAAGACGATGTCAGAGGTGGGTGTTACCCACCAGTATCAGACTCTCACCAGCCGAATCAAGATGATCCCTTTTGTAAAGGCTGAGTCGCTCGACCTAGATCAGTATGTTGTCGACCGGGCGATGAGCGGGCTGTTCTTCACGCTTGGTGAGGAGGAAAAGAAGATTCGGACTAATCCCGCCGCGCGCGTAACCTCGTTACTTAAAGAGGTCTTCGGCGGTACGAAGCGGTAGACGTCGCGTCAAAGCGGCAGCTTACTGGAACCCATCAGAACATGATCGATGTGATGCGCAGCCTTGCGACCTTCGGCGATCGCCGTAACCACCAGCGTCGCTCCGACTCGCGCGTCGCCCGCGGCGAAAACACCGGGAATGCTCGTCTGGTAGGCGCTGTCAGTGGCCACCACTCCGCGCGGCGTGGTGGTGACTCCCAGCTGTTCCAGTAACCCGGACTTCACCGCCCCGTTGTATCCGACGGCAATCAGCACTAAGTCCGCATTCAGCATCATTTCGGAGCCAGCTACTAGCTCAAACTTCGGCTTCGGGCCCACCCGAACACATTCCAAATGAGTGACCTTTCCGCCCGAGTCGCCCAGGAAAGCTCTGGTTTGCACGGCGAAATCGCGTACTCCACCTTCCTCGTGCGCACCCTCCACTCGGAATTGAAAGGGCCATTCCGGCCAGGGCGTCGAAGGATGACGCTCGTCGGGTGGCCGCTGATTGTGCTGCAGCATCGTTACGCTCTTACATTTCTGCCGGTGCGCCGTCCCCAGACAATCCGCTCCCGTATCGCCACCGCCCAGAATCACGACGTCTTTGCCGGTGGCCTCAATGCGTTCCGCATCGGGCACACTTCCCCCAGCGACGATTTTGTTCTGCTGGGTGAGATAGTCCATCGCCCAATGGACGCCGTCCAGATGACGTCCCGGAATTTGCACTTCGCGTGGGGCCTCGGCACCTACGGCGATCAGAACCGCTTGATATTCGCGCCGCAACGCTTCAACCGCATGGGTGCGGCCAATCCACGCATTCAAAACAAACTCAATCCCTTCCGCCATCAACTGTTGTAAGCGCCGGTCAACAACTTGCTTCTCGAGTTTGAAGTCGGGGATACCATAGCGCAAAAGGCCCCCGACCCGATCGGCTTTCTCAAATACAGTGACGTGATGGCCAGCACGATTCAATTGCTGGGCAGCCGCCAATCCCGCCGGTCCAGAGCCGATGATGGCGACTCGCTTGCCGGTGCGGCGATCCGGCTTCTCAGGCTTTACCCAACCCTCCTGCCACGCCCGCTCCACAATGGCATTCTCCACGGACTTAATGGCCACCGCGGGCTCATTGATGCTCAAGACACAAGCCGATTCGCAGGGTGCCGGGCAAATTCGTCCGGTAAACTCTGGGAAGTTATTCGTTGCGTGTAACTGCCGCATCGCATCGCGCCAACGGCCATGGTAGACGAGGTCGTTCCAATCGGGAATCAAGTTATTCACCGGGCAACCCGTGTGGCAGAACGGAATGCCGCAATCCATGCACCGGGCCGCCTGCGTCTTGACACTTTCCTCGGGCATGGGGCGATAGATATCGAACCAGTCGTTCACCCGCTCCACCACCGGACGCCGCGCCGGCGTTTCGCGGGCGTATTCCAGGAAACCGGTTACCTTACCCATGGGCCACCTCCCCTAACTTGGGCGACACCGGGAGCGGCGTCACAGGAATCGCTGCAGACTTCGCCACGCCAAGCACTCGCTTAAACTCGTGCGGGAATACCTTGACGAACTTACTCAATAGCTCCCCCCAATTCGCCAGAACGTACTTTCCGCGAGGGCTATTAGTAAGCTCCACGTGCCGCTCAATTAGATTCTTCACCGCCTGAATGTCAGTCGGCTCGGCCAAAGGATCCACATCAACCATGGTGCGATTGCATCGCGAACGAGCAAACTCACCGGATTCATCCAGCACATAAGCCAGACCACCGGACATGCCCGCGGCGAAGTTACGACCCGTCTCACCTAGAATGACGGCTAATCCCTTCGTCATGTACTCGCAACCATGGTCGCCCACGCCCTCCACCACGGCGGTGGCTCCGGAATTCCGCACGCAAAAACGCTCACCTGCCCGGCCATTAAAAAAGGCCTCGCCGCTGGTGGCGCCATAAAGGGCCACGTTGCCGATAAGAATATTCTCCTCCGGCTTGAACTTAGCCACTTTCGGAGTGGAGACGACAATCCGCCCGCCCGATAGCCCTTTGCCGACATAGTCATTGGCATCGCCTTCCAGCATCAAAGTAACTCCCTTCGCCGCAAACGCGCCGAAACTCTGGCCGGCTGAACCGGTGAAGTTGATCTTGATGCAATCGGGTGGCAGCCCCGCACTGCCATGACGCCGGGCGATCTCGCCAGACAGCATCGCTCCCACGGTGCGATGGATGTTGCGAATTGGCAAACGGAATTCTACCGGCGTTTGCGATTCCAGCGCATCGGCGGCGTAGTCGATAATTTTATAATCGAGCGCTTGCTCCAAACCATGATCCTGCTTCGTGGTGCAACGCCTTGATACTCGGGAAGGTACCGGCGGATTGTAGAGCAACGAACTCAGATCCAGACTGCGCGCCTTCCAGTGTTCAATCCCCGGACGCGCTTCTAACTTATCCACGCGGCCCACCATTTCATCCATGGTGCGGAAGCCTAGCTGCGCCATAATCTCGCGAACATGCTCGGCCACAAAGAAGAAGTAATTGATCACATGCTCGGGCGTGCCCTCGAACTTGGCTCGCAGACGTGGGTCCTGCGTGGCGATGCCCACGGGACAGGTATTCAGATGGCACTTACGCATCATGATACAACCTACGGCGATTAAGGGCATCGTGGAGAAGCCGTACTCCTCGGCACCGAGCAGCGCGGCGATCGCCACATCACGGCCCGTTTGCATCTTGCCATCGGCCTGTAAGGTGATGCGGCTGCGCAAGTCATTCATCACCAGCACTTGCTGGGTCTCCGCTAAGCCCATCTCCCACGGCGTACCCGCGTGTTTCAGGGAGGTGAGCGGCGAAGCTCCGGTGCCACCGGAATCTCCAGAGATTAGGATGACATCCGCATGCGCCTTAGCGACACCGGCGGCCACCGTGCCGACCCCCACTTCCGATACTAACTTCACCGAGATACGGGCGGTGGGGTTGACGTTCTTTAGGTCATAGATCAACTGCGCCAAATCTTCAATCGAATAAATATCGTGATGTGGCGGCGGAGAAATAAGCCCCACCCCAGGCGTAGCATAACGGACCCGAGCAATCGTCTCGTCCACCTTGTGACCCGGAAGCTGACCGCCTTCTCCAGGTTTAGCGCCTTGGGCCACCTTGATTTGCAGTTCGTCCGCGTTGACTAAGTAATGGGTAGTAACACCAAAGCGCCCCGAAGCTACCTGCTTAATCGAACTGCGGCGGGAGTCGCCGTTGGGCAGCGGCACGTAGCGAACCTCGTCTTCGCCCCCCTCACCGGTATTTGAGCGTCCGCCGATCCGATTCATGGCGATAGCCATGGTCTCGTGCGCCTCCTTGGAGATAGACCCAAAGCTCATCGCGCCCGTAGCAAAGCGGCGGACGATGTTTTTCGCCGGCTCCACTTCCTCCAGGGGAATGGACTTACTATTTTTGAATTGAAACAGCCCGCGAATCGTACAGAGTTGCGCGTTCTGATCGTCGATCATGGCCGCGAATTCCTGATAGCTGGAATAGCTATTTTGGCGCACGGAGTTTTGCAGTTTCGCTACCGTTTCCGGGTTCTGCATATGGTATTCGCCACGGATGCGGTACTGGTAATTTCCGCCTACATCGAGTTCCGTATCGTTGTCGGTCAAGGGCGTGAAGAACGCGAAATCGTGCTTCATCTTGGCTTCCTTAGCCAGCACGTCCAACCCGATGCCGCCGAGGCGCGAAGACGTCCCGGTAAAGTAACGCGCCACCATCTCTTTGTCGAGCCCAATCGCCTCAAAGATCTGGGCCCCGCGATAGCTTTGCAAAGTCGAGATGCCCATCTTCGAGAAGACCTTTAACAAGCCCTTGCGGATCGACTTCTTGTAGTTACCCAGCGCCTTCTCAAAAGTCACGCCCTCCGGCAGTTGGCCCCGTACGGCCATATCTTCCAGCGTCTCAATAGCCAAATAAGGATTGATCGCACTAGCCCCATAGCCGATCAAAAGGGAGTAATGCATTACCTCGCGTGGCTCGCCCGACTCGACTACCAGCGCGACACGGGAACGCGTGCCCTCCCGGACTAAGTAATTATGAACCGCGGTAAGCGCCAGCAACGAAGGGATGGGCGCCGACTCGAAATCAACGCCGCGATCGGAAAGAATCAGCAGCGAATAACCATTTTGGATGGCCAGCGAAGCTCGACGGCAGAGTCCTTCGATGGCCCGCTTCAACTCGATCTCGCCGCCGTCGACGCGGAAGAGCGTCGGCAGCGTGGTGGCCAGAAAGTCGCCCCAGGAGACCCGGCGCAGACGCTCTAAATCAAAGTTAGTGAGGATGGGGTGGTCGAGCTTCAGCGTATGGCAATGCTGCGGAGTCTCTTCCAGAATGTTACGCTCCTGCCCGACGTAAGAGGTAAGTGACATCACTAACTCTTCGCGAATGGGGTCAATCGGCGGATTCGTTACTTGAGCAAATAGTTGTTTGAAATAGTTAAACAGCGGCTGCGGGCGATCCGACAGGCAAGCGAGGGGCGTGTCAGTACCCATGCTGCCAATAGGCTCTTCGCCACCGCCGGCCATGGGTAACATCAGCAGACGTAAGTCTTCTTCCGTGTAACCGAAGGCGCGCTGACGATCGAGAATCGTCTTGTGATCCGTGGGGTAGACGCGGCTGGGGTCCGGAAGCTGATTCAGCGAAAGCTGATTCTCTTCCAGCCACTGCGCGTAGGGTTGAC
>JAYVRS010000247.1:0-2261 GCA_043776185.1 Bryobacteraceae bacterium
GTATGACGCTCCGGTACTTCCAGGTAATCGCCGGGCCCGTCTCGACGCGGGTCCACGAGATCTTCGAGTTGACGTCCAGGCATTTTTACGCTTGGTCACGAAGTTATAGACTGTTACTCAGGGGCGGTACACTAAAACGCTGGAAGCCACCCGCCTCTGTACTGTTTCTTTCTTTCTTCTGTCCCCTGCGGCAGTATTCGCACAGACCACCGTCACTGCCGTGTTGGATGGCGCCGGCTACACGTCCAACATAGCCCAAGGGTGCGTCTTCGTGGTGAAAGGTACCGGAATGGGCCCGGCTGGGATCGTGCTAGGCCAAGTTCCGCTCTACCAAACGACGCTGAACAACGTCAGCATTTCGTTGACTGCCATTAATAGCGGTCGCCCCCGAAGCGCAGTCTCGCGTCCCGCTAAGAATCCGGCCAAACGGAGCCCTCTTCACCACTGTAGAACTGCGCAGACCGCTAATTTGGATGGGCATGATTGTACAAGAGCGAACTCATAAGGAAGACATGATATACTTCGGCGGTCCGAGTCGGTTGCCGAGGAGGTTGCACATGTATCGCTACTTTTGTTCAAGGTTCGGCGAGGTCATTCCTACGCCGGGGGCTAGCTCTCCAGATGTCCGACGGATCAAACCTGGGTCCATTCACGACTCGCCCAGAATCACCGCAACGGACTCAGCCGATGGTAATCGGACTGCGGTAGACTCGGCTACGCACTCTTCGACTTCACTTATCACCTGACTGGGCACCACACTTCGCTTGGCCACGTCGGCAACTGCTACATCGAGCATCACCGGCAATACCAGTAAGGACTGCCGCCATATGCAATTCAACGCCAAACTAACACCTCTACGCTAGATACGGAGAACCTCATGAATCGCCTTTTGATAGCTTTGATTGCGACCGCCGCCGCCGCGACGGCGCAGGTAGATACAGGACGAATCGTTGGGACGGTGACCGATGGTACCGGCTCGACCGTTCCATCGGCCACGGTCATTGTTTCGAGCGAAGGCACCGGCTTGCGGGCTGAGACCAAGACGAACGATCAAGGCGCTTACGTTTTTATCGGCCTCAAGATCGGAACCTACTCGGTGGAGGTTTCTGCCACCGGATTTCAAAAGCAACGACGGAACGGTGTACCGGTTAGTATCCAGGTGCGCTCCGTGGTTGAGTTCACGTTGAGCCCGGGAGATATCACGCAGACGATTAACGTGAGCGACGCCCTTCCGGTCCTACAGACACAGGATGGATCGGTTGGGCAGACTATCTCAGCCCAAACGATCAACAATCTCCCGCTCAGCGGACGGAATTACAATTTTCTGGCTAGGCTGACGGCCGGCGTGACTCATCCTCAACCGGAAGGACGCGGACTGAATGCCTCCGGTTGGTTTGCGGCGAACGGAACTCGCCCCGCCCAGAATAACTTCTTGCTGGACGGTATCGACAACAATTCGAACAATGTCGACTTCCTGAGCGGCGCGGCGTTCGTCCTTCGACCGCCGGTGGATGCGGTAGGAGAATTCAAAATTCAGACTAACTCGTTCAGTGCGGAGTTTGGCCGCGCCGGCGGCGCGGTGCTGAACGCCTCCCTTAAGTCGGGTACCAACAATTTTCACGGCAGCGCGTGGGAGTTTCTTCGCAACGACAAGTTCGATGCGAAAGACTTCTTTTCGAACCGCAACAATATACGGAAAGGGGCTTACCGGCAGAATCAATTTGGCGGCGCGGTAGGCGGCCCGATCGTGAAGAACAAGCTATTCATCTTTGGCGACTTCGAAGGAACCCGCATTCGGCAAGGCCAGCCCATCTCAGCCACGGTGCCCACCATGCTTCATCGCAATTCCGGGTTCACCAGCTACCAGGACCTCATCGATCTCCAAACCGGTTCACGAACCGACGCTCTGGGACGCGCCTTCCGCTCCGGCACCATTCTTGACCCCGCCACCACCCGCCAATTGGAAAACGGAAACTTTGTGCGGGATCCCTTCCCCGGCAATATCTTACCGGCCGGCCGGCTGAATCAGAACGCCCTCGCGCTGATGAAACTCTATCCAGAGCCCACCAATCCCGGAATCTTGAATAACTTCAACGTAAACCGGAATAACGTCGACGATACGAACGCGTTCGATGTCCGCGTTGACTATAACATTGGCCAGCGCGATCAACTCTTCGGACGCTACAGCTTTGGTCAGATCAGCCGCTTCCGTCCACCGCCTTTCGAAGGCTTCGCCGACGGCGGTGGCTTTGGGAATGGCA
>JAYVRS010000248.1:0-2258 GCA_043776185.1 Bryobacteraceae bacterium
AGGGGCGAAGTCGGTTTCGAAGCCGTCTTTTAGGGCTTGGAAGTCTTCGGCGCTTTCGAAGGGGAGGAGGGGGAGTTTGGCGGTGAGGCCGTGTTTGTAAGCGTTGAGGCGGGTTTTGGCTTTGCCGGTTTCCGTGCGGGGTCCGGTGGAGTGTTGCGCATTCTGTTGACATGCGGCGCGTTGGGCTTCGGAGATGGGCCTTGGCATGGGTCCATTGTGGCATTTGGTTTGGCGGGGGAGCGCAGATGGGGGTGGGGTCGGGTGTTTATTTTGTTATCGTTAGTGGATTTTAGTTAGTTGTGACTGGCGCAAAGGGGGCTAGCTGGTTAGGGCCGGTTGAAAATGTTCTTTTTGTGCTCTGCCGCAAGATCCCCTCCCTCACGGTCGGGGTTCTGTTGGATGCTACCGACTGACGAACCTCGGCCCGCGAGGAGCGTTTAGGGCCGGTTGATGGCCATTTTCTCGAGGGCGTCGGCGGTGGAAGGAAGGGGTGCTTCGCCCGTTGGAAAGCCATTCACCTCGAGGATGTAGGCGATGACATTGCGGTAGGTGTCGGCGGGCAAGGAGCTGGGGGCGGCGGGCGGCATCGTTTTCTGGGCGCGGTCATGGAGGGCGCGCACCGTCTTGCCGAACCAGGTGGTCTTAAAGTATTCGCCCGCCAAGGGGGTGCCGAAGGTACCGTTGGTGAGGGTGCTGCCGTGGCAGACGGCGCAGTTGGCGTTGTATGCGATTTTGCCGGAGGCGACCTGCGCGGCGGTGAATTGCGGCGTGATGCCGGACGCCATTTGCGCGGGGGCACTGGGGGGCTTCGCTTCGCTGATTTGGTGGGGCTCTTCATTAACTGGGCCGGGGCCTTCGCCGACATAGGTGAAGGCGATGATCGCGCCGGGGTCCGACATGCGCTGGGTGGTTCCGCCCGTGCGGGACTCGACTAATCCGCCGGGATCGGTGGCGATGTAAATGGTGCGGCGGTCGGGGCTGACGGCGGTGTCGCGATAACGGTTCTCGGACTGGAAGTAACGCGAAAAGTGAGCCGCCGCCGCTTTGCCGTTCGCCGTCAGGGGCAGCACATAGAGCGAGCCGCGTTTGAGCGTAGTTACAAACAGAACGCGGTCCCAACCCGGAATACCGGTGGCTTTGGCTTGGTAGTGTTCGACGCTCGATGCGGCCACGGTGGCCCAGCAGATAAAATCGATGCCCTTGCAAGCTGGGTCGTGAAAGTTGAAGGTACTCGGCACGGTGAACATGGTGGCCAGGGGCTGGAAGAAGGGCTGGCGGAAGGCTGACTCCGGCTCTCGCGGCACGGAGGGATGGATGGCCAGATCGCTGAATCGCAGTTGGGAACACGGGGTGGTGGCCTCTGACCAACGGGCGTACTCGTAAGCCTGGTTGTCTTTTCGGCCTGCCACGTGCGGCCAGCCGTAATTTCCACCGCGCCGCAGGATATTCACTTCGTCATCGGTTTTGGGGCCTTGCTCGGACGAGTAGAGCGTGCCATCGGGGCCAAAGTCCAGGCCCTGGGGGTTACGGTGGCCGTAAGTGAAAACATGACTTACTACGCCATTCAACTTGGCATTATCTTTAGGTACGGACCCATCTAGATTTAGCCGCAACGACTTACCCACATAAGCGGAGTAATCGTGATCTGTAACTTCTTTTTGCGTGGGCAGCCGCTGGGCTTCGATGGCGAGGCAGAAATTGCCGAGCTGATCGTGACCTTGGTCGCCAATGGTGAAATAGAGCTTGCGATCGGGCCCAACCTTCAAGCGTCCCGCCACATGGTCATTCCCGGCCGGGAGGCCGGTGATGACGTTTACCGGATCGCCCAGGGTGCCATTGGCCGGATGGTAAGTAAGTCGCACGATCTTTCCGTAGAGGTGGCGATACGGGCTTTTCTCATCGGCGACCGTGGTGTGCGCGGGTTTAGTTTGGTCGATGTAAGTGTAGGCGACATAGACATAGTCGTGCCCGTTGCCTTTGAGTAAGTCGGGATGCAGCGCCATGCCCAATAGGCCGTCCTGGCCACCGGGCGCTGAGACCTCCGCAATGGTGGCCGCGACGGTCTTTTCGCCCGTCGCCGGATCGACGCGCACGACGCGCTTACCGGTGCGCTCGGTGACCCAAAGCTTGGCATCGGGACCCCAGGTCAATTCCCACGGGCCGGCCAGCCCCGACGCCACCACGCGCTTGCTGAATTGCTTGGTGCCGCGGAGTACGGAATCGGGCGAATCCTGCGCAAAAGTGAGCGCAAGGGAGCT
>JAYVRS010000249.1:0-2255 GCA_043776185.1 Bryobacteraceae bacterium
AATCGGCACTGGGAATCGACCCATTCCGGGATTATGTTAACTCTCGCCTCCGGCATTGCAGCGTAGCAGGTTCTGAGTTACTGCTGCGGCAGATAAGCCAGTGGATCAATGAGATCCGTAAGTCGGCAGGTTTCTGCTCCAGAATCCCTCATGGCTCAGGTTTGTACAGACGTCGTGGTGGATTGCTCACAATTGGGCGGCGTGACCTACTGTTTCCCGAATGCCAGCTCTCGCACGTTTTTCGGAGTCAGGTATGTTCTCGTTGGTGGGTACTATGCGGCCTCGTCCTGCGAGTATTGCATCACCCAATGCAGCCGATGTCTCAATGTTACTATTGCGTATGCCGTCCAAGACTGCCAAGGGACGGAGTATGACTCTACCTTTAACCTATGCTGCAAAGATCCCTTGTGCTGCCCAGGCTAAATTAGCTACTTCACTTACTCACCTTGGCTTAGGTAGCATTGTTCCGAGAGCTGCCCTCCGGTTCCCAGTCAATTACGAGTTTTGTCCCGCGCACTGATGACTGTTGCGGTAAGAACCAGTGAGAAATAAGCAATCCACCGAACCACATCTATTACTTAGCAAGACCTATCGAAAGAAGGTGACTGATGAACCGCCGAAGTTTTGTTTTGTTGACGCCTGTCAGCGCGATGACGACCCATGCCGCGCAATCCGCCTTAGTTATTCGCTCGAATAGAATCCAAATTCCCATTACATCCGATCAGGTCATTCAACAGATGCATTGTTCGAGCGATCAACTCTACACTCTGGCTCTTGACCGGCGCGATGGATCAGTAAGCCTCTTGACCTGCCGTTGCGACGGCACCGAAGTTCGTCAAGTTCCGTTTCCCGGTAATAATCTTATTTCGTCGCTCTATGTAGACCTAAAACAGCAAGTTTCGGTGATCGCTATGAGTCGCTCTCAGCGGCTCCGGGAGCTTTGGCAGGTCAACCCGGCAAGTGAGAAGTTCGAGAATGCGGGTCCCGTAAGTGACGACAAGCCATGTCTAGGCCATTTCGTCGTCGCGGGACGGATATGCTTATTAACTGGAGGGGGGGGCCATCCGATGCGAACAACTGGAACTAAGTCAACTAGTTGGATCGCATCGATACCAACTCTGTCTGATTATTCGATCGCCTATCCCCTGGACTACTCGCGCGCGCTAATCGTAGACCGCGCCCGGGGTGCTTTGTTTTCATTCGATGGGAACTCAAGACGGGCAGCGGAAGCCATCATTGATGCGCCAGAGATTCGGTCAGCGCTCAAGTATTTCAAGGAGTACCCTCTGAGAACAAATAGCCCGACGACGCCTCCAGGATTCTTGATTGGTGCTCACAGCCTCACCGAAACGAACAGTTTCGCCTTTTTGTGCGCCCCGATTCGTCGGGAACAGGGCGGCACGATTCTAGTGACGTCCATCGAAGGAACTGTTCAGAAGCGAGCCCGCATTTCGTTGCCATCGCGGGACGATCAACCGACGATCCCTCGATATTTAGGTGCCGTCGGAAAGCGGCTGGTTCTTATTTACCCAAAAGGCGCGGTTGATTCCTACGTTCTTGAATAGCTTGGCGTCGCATTAAGGGGCCATCGGGGCATCCACGGGTCAACAAATCACGCGGTCGCGGCTAGGCTAGCGAGGGTCGTCTCGGCTAACTCAGGATTTCTTTGATGACGTTACCGTGGACGTCGGTGAGGCGAAAGTAACGGCCGCTGTAGAAGTAAGTGAGCTTGGTGTGATCGAGGCCGAGTAAGTGCAGGAGAGTGGCGTTGAGATCGTGCGGGTGGACGGGTTTGTCGATGGCTTGGAAGCCGAAGTCATCGGTGGCACCGTGGACCATGCCGCCTTTGACGCCGCCGCCCGCGAGGAGAATGGTGAAGCCGAGGGAGTTATGATCGCGGCCGGCGTGCAGCTTGATGGTGGCGCTATTCTGCACGGCGGGGGTACGGCCAAACTCGGTGCCGACGACGAGGAGGGTGTCCTCGAAGAGCCCGCGCAGCTTCAAGTCTTCGACGAGCGAGGCGATGGCGGGGTCGGCTTGGCGGGCCAGCCGGCGATGGACGTGGATGTCTTCATGGTTATCCCAGGGCTGCGAGTTACCGAAGTAGACTTGCACCATGCGGACGCCGCGTTCGGCTAGGCGCAGGGCGGTGAGACAACTGCGGCCGAAGGCCGAGTCGCCGTAACGGTCGCGCACGGCGGCGGGCTCGCGGGCGATGTCGAAGACTTCGGGAGCTTCGGTTTGCATGCGATAGG
>JAYVRS010000250.1:0-7310 GCA_043776185.1 Bryobacteraceae bacterium
AAATCGGCGGCGGTACCTTGTAAGGGCGTGTTGACAGCGGTGCGCTCGGCAAAGCCGCGGGCGTTGCCGTTTTTGCTGGAGATATCGGGGATCATCCGGCGGCGTCCGAATAAGGTCTCGACGTAACCCGTCTTGCGCACCTCGGCGATGGTGCGCTCGATGTATTTCTTCACTCCGGCGTAGCGCTCGAAGTAACTCTTGATGTAAGTGTCGGCTTCGCTACGGGAGATGCCGAGCGCGCCGGCCAAACCGAACGAAGTCTGGCCGTAGACGATGCCAAAGTTGACGGCCTTGGCGTTGCGGCGCAGTTCGGGAGTTACTAACAGCGGGGGCACGCCAAACACTTCGGCGGCCGTGCGGGTATGGATGTCTTCGCCGTGGACGAAGGAGTCGGTGAGGACGGCATCGCCGGAGAAATGGGCCAGGAGACGTAACTCGATTTGCGAATAGTCGACTTTTACGAGGGTCCAGCCGGGCCGGGGGATGAAGGCGGCGCGAATTTCGCGGCCTAACTCCGTGCGAATGGGAATATTCTGTAAGTTGGGGTTATTGGATGACAGGCGACCGGTGGCGGCGCCGGTGGGGTTGAAGGTGGTGTGGACCCGGGAATTTGCATCCAGCAAAGTGGGCAAGGCGTCGACATAAGTGCCTTTGAGCTTGGATACCTGCCGGTATTCGAGTACTAACTGCGCGATGCGGTGTTCGACGGCGAGGATTTCGAGAACGTCGGCGGCGGTGGAGATGACTTTGCCTTTGCCGGTTTTAAAGGGGGCCGGCAGGTTGAGTTCCTCGAACAGAATCTTGCCTAATTGTTGCGGCGAGTTGATGTTGAATTCGCGGCCAGCGAGTAAGTGAATTTCGGTGGTGAGGGTGGTCAGCACTTGGTCCATGCGGGCGGAGAGTTGCTGCAGCATCGACTTATCCACGGTGATGCCGTCGCGCTCCATGGCGGCGAGGATGGGCAGCAGGGGGCGATCAAGTTCTTCATAGAGCTTCGGCAAGCCGGGCTTGTCCGCTAGCAAGGTGTCGAGCTTGGGTCCGAGTTCGAACAGAGCCGCCGCGCGGGCTTCGAGCGAGGGGCCGAGTTTGCGCATGAGGAAGCGTTCGGTGAGGGCGGGCAGGTCGACGTCGCCGGGGTCGGCGAGGAGCAGGAAGCTGGTGAGCATGACGTCGTGTACTTTGGGGAGTTCGCCCGCCGGGGTGGCCTTCCAGTTGTGCATGACCAAGGGACGGGCGGTTAGGGCATCCAAGGCGGTGGCGGGGAAAGATCGCGCTACGCCGAGCGCGGCGGAGACGGCCGCCGTATCACCCTCGATAAAGACGCCGGCTGGAGTATCGGGCGGCAGGGTGAGGAGCCATTCGCGGGCCTCTTCGGCGGTGAGAAAAACGCCAAAGTCCTCGGGGACGGCGGGAGCTTCCGAAGAGGGCTCACCCGTGGACGCATCGGTTTGGGCCAGCAAGCTGAAGAACTCGAGCGAACGGTAAATTTCGCGGAGCGTGGGCACATCGGGTGGCTGGCTGACCAGTTGTTCCACGGTGATCTCGAGCGGAATGTTGACCTCGATGGTCGCCAGCCGCTTGCTGAGCATGATCTGTTCGCGATGGTTTAGGAGACTCTCGCGGTAGGTCTTTTTCTCCACCTCGGCCGCGCGATCGAGGGCGGCTTCGACAGAGCCGAAGCGGAGGATGAGGTCTTTGGCACCCTTGTCGCCGATGCCGGGGGCGCCAGGAATGTTATCGACCGCGTCGCCTTTGAGGGCAAGTAAGTCCCGCACCTGAGACGGCTCCACCCCCATGTATGCGCGGACGCTTTCGGCGTTGTAGAGGATGTCGTCCTTCATGGGATTCAGGACTCGGACGCGCTCGTCGACCAGTTGGAGCATGTCTTTGTCGCTGGAGACGATGACTACGTCCATGTGGGCCATCTTAGCCAACGTGCCGATGACGTCGTCGGCTTCGTAGCCGTCGCTCTCGATGACGGGCACGCCCATGGCGAGCAAAGTCTTGCGGACCCAGGGGATCTGGGCTAATAGGTCGGCGGGAGTTTCCGTACGATTGGCTTTGTAGGCGGCAAATTCCTGCTCGCGGAAGGTGGGGCCTTCGCTCTCAAAGACGGCGGCGAGGTAGGCGGGCTGATGCTGGGTGATCAGCTTGCGGACCATGTTGTGAAAGATGTAGACGGCCTCGGTGGGAAGGCCGGCCGCCGTACGCATGGGCGGCGCCGACGAGCGGGCGCGCGCGTAGTAGGCCCGAAAGATGAAATTGAACGAATCTATCAGGAATAGGCGGGGGGGCATATGGGCTTCATTATTATAGGCATGGGCTTCGAAGCATGTCCTAAATGCAACACATGACCGATCAACTTGTTGCGAGATGGCCACACTTTACGATTTCCAAATAATTGAAAATAGGGAACTTGCCACAGCCTATGAAAATTGGTAGCGTAGTGCCAGGAAGCATCTGACCCGAAGAATGACATTCCAGCCGCCCATCTTTGAGACAACCGTGCAGCATCCCGTAGAGGCTAGTGGGGTTGGGTTACATAGCGGCGTCCCGGTGTCGATCCGGATATTGCCGGCCCCGGCGGGCACGGGTATTATCTTTACGCGAGTGGACTTGGATCGCTTCGAAATACCGGCCGGGTGGCAGTACGTGCAGCGTGTGAGTTACGCGACGAGCCTGATGCGGCAAGGCGTGCTGATCTCCACCACCGAGCACTTGCTGAGTACTTTCTTTAGCATGGGCATCGACAATGCGTACGTGGAGATCGACAATTTGGAAGTGCCGATTTTGGACGGAAGTGGCGCGCCGTTTGTCCGGCTGTTGCGGGAGGCGGGCGTCAAGGTGCAACGCAAGCGGCGGCGTTATCTGCGCATTCGCAAGCCGGTGCAGGTGGAAGGGGCCGGGAAAAAGATTCGGATTGAGCCGGCCAACCATTTCGGACTCACCTGCCATGTTTACTTCCCTCACCGGCAAGTGGGCCATCAAAGCCTGCAGATGCGGGTAACGCCGGAAGCCTATGCGCGTGACATTGCGCCCGCGCGGACGTTTGGGTTTGAGCAGGAACTGGAACAAATGCGGAATATGGGGCTGATTCGCGGGGCGACGCTCGATTCGGCGGTTTGCTTTGCGGCGGACGGAGTGCGCAATCCGGGTGGGTTGCGGTTTGCCGATGAACCGTGCCGGCATAAGGCGCTGGACCTGATCGGCGATTTGGCGCTGATTGGCCGGCCATTGCTGGGCCATGTGATTGCGGAGCGCGCGGGGCATGCGATGCATGTGGCGTTGGTGGCGAAGATTATGTCGGATCCGAGCCTGTACGACATTGTGGAAGCGCCGCAGTTGCTTGCCAGCGAGCCTGGTGCTAGCGAGTCTGGTGCGGTTTCTGAGCCATTAGCCGCGCGGGCCTTGGCTTAGAGCTGAACTTTGTTTTGGCTGCCCAATCTTCTGACGCTGGTGCGAATTGCGTTCACCCCGCTGGTGGTGATGGCGATTCTGCGGGGAGAATACAGCTGGGCGTTTTTTTGGTGCTTTGTGGCGGGCATCACCGATCTCTTCGATGGCGCGGTGGCGCGGCATTTCGGGGCCGAGAGCCGGCTGGGGATGCTGCTGGATCCGGCGGCCGACAAGATTTTGCAGGTTTCGGTGTTTATCGCGTTAGGACTAGCCGGGGCAGTACCTTTCTCAATCGTGGCGCTGGTGTTCGGCCGGGACCTGCTTTTGGTGATCGGAGCGGTTTTCTTTCGGGTAACCGAGCGACGAATCACGTTTCCTCCGAGTATTTGGGGTAAATTAAGCACCGTGATCCAGATCTTGGCGGCGGTGGCCATTTTGGGTCGTTTTGGCAAGCCGTTTGAGTCACTTGCGGTCTCTTTGGTGGCGGTAGCGACGGTCTTTAGCGGCATGCACTACGCGGCGAGAGCCGTCAGTTGGCTAAATGTGCGCGAAGTTGAAATTGACTCCCGCTCCCATGGGGGGTAGTCTGGAGTAGTAGATTTAAATCTGAGATGTCTCGCTACCTTCCATCGCGAACTTATCTCCGTGCCGCATGGGCCGCCGTGGCCTTCGGCTTGGGATCGACCTACGTGGCCACGCGGTTTCTGCCGGTGGCGGTAGCAGCCTTCCTCTTTTTCCTTTCAGCCGCCGTGTTGTTCCTCTTGTTTTACCGGCCGCTGATTGAAGTGCATCCCAAATACCTACTGGTGGGCCGTCAACGGATCGCGTGGCACCAATTGCGTCAGGTGAATCATTCAGGATGGTTTGCGCCACTGGTGGTCGACTTGCTCCTACAGGACGGCGGGCGGCAGACGATTGTCTTTGCCGGAGATCTGGATAGCTCCGCCATGCTGCTGCGCGAGATTCGTTTTCACGCGCATGGGGCAATGATCGACGGCGTGCCGCATCGGGATTACTGGCGCCACGAGGGGACGATGGTGGAGCCGGAGTCCGTCGCGAGCACGAGCGAGACCAAAAAGAAGAAGATGGCCAAGCCGAGCTATCCGTTGCTGTCGCCGGGCGACGAAGAAGAAGTGGAGCGCCTTTACCACCGGTTAAAGTCAGTGGGACGGCTGGATCCCCGCGACGAACAGTAGCGTGCGGCCCGGGCGATTGGTAAGTCGGCAGTTGGTGATTCGTGCTGCAGCCATTGGCGCCTGGATGCTGTTGGTGCTTTATTTCATGGCCCCCTGGATTCTCACTAGTCTGGGCGAGTCTCTGGTCAACAATCAACTCCCACAGAAAGCCGATGCCGTCATAGTGCTGGCTGGCGACGCGGTGGGGAACCGCATCCTGAAGGGCGTGGAACTGGTGCAACAGGGCTTTGCACCGGTGATCTACGTGAGTGGGCCTGAAGGCTATTACGGCCATAGCGAAGACCAAATGGCGATCGAGTTTGCCGTGAAACGGGGGCATCCGTCGCAGTGGTTTGTGGGGGTGCCGAACCATGCCGAATCGACGCTGGACGAAGCGCGGATTATGTTGCCAATTTTGCGGGCGAAGGGCGTGCGGCGCGTGCTGCTGGTGACTTCGAATTTTCATACAGCTCGGGCGGCACGCATTTTTCGACGGGTCGCTACTCCAGGAATGGAGATTGTCAGCGTGGCGGCCAAAGACGCCAGCTTTGCGCCCCAGGGTTGGTGGAGCAACCGCCGGGGGCAAAAGGTGTTTTTTTACGAAGCGTCCAAAACGTTTGCCGACTACGTGGGGCTTTGAGCGATGCGCGAGGCGTGGCGCACTTCCCTGCCCTACTTTGCGCGGCACCGCCGCCATCTGATGCTCGGCTTCGGGGCGTTACTCGCCAAGAGCGTGGCCGGAGTGGCGTGGCCGCTGATGATGAAACAGGGCATTGATCGCACCACGCGGGATTTTTCGCTGGAAGCGGTGTGGTGGCTGGCGGGCGCGATCATCGTGGCGAGCGCGGTGAAAGGCTTCTTTCAATACTGGATGCGGGTGTTACTGGTGGGCGTCTCGCGCGATATCGAGTATGACCTGCGCAATGACCTGTTCGTGAAACTGCTGTCGCTGTCGGCCGATTTTCATGGCCGGCTACGGACGGGCGACATCATGACCCGCCTAACCAGCGACCTGAATGCCGTGCGCATGATGCACGGCCCCGGCGTGATGTATTGGTGCGAAACGATGATCACGTTCGGATTGGCGGTGGCGGTGATGCTCAACGCCGATTGGCGATTGACCTTGGCCGCCCTGCTGCCGGCGCCGCTGATCAGCTATGTGGTCGTACACTTTGGCCAAACCATTCATCAGCGGTTCGCCGCCATCCAAACGATGTTTTCCTCCATCTCGAGCCGGGTGCAGGAGAACATCAGCGGCGTGCGCGTCATTCGGGCCTACGTGCAGGAAGAGGCCGAACTGCGGCGCTTCGAGAACCTGAATCGCGACTACATTGAGCGCAACTTGAAGCTGGTGCGCGACACTGGCATCTTCTATCCCTTGCTGGGAGCGCTGGTAAGTATCACGTTTCTGATCGTGCTTGGCGTAGGCGGCAGCCGGGTGCTCAATGGCCAGATCACGCTGGGTGAGTTCGTGATGTTTCAGGGCTATATGAACATGCTGGTGTGGCCTTTGATCGCCTTTGGGTGGGTGACGAATCTGACACAGCGCGGGACGGCTTCGCTGAAGCGGCTGATGGAGATTTTAAACGAAGTGCCGACGATTGCCGCCCCGGCTGGCGGCGCGAAGGCTTTGCCGCAGCCGTTGCGCGGCGAGATTGAATTTCGCGGAGTGCGCGTGGAACATGGGGGACGGCCCGCCATCGATGGCCTTTCCCTGCGGATTGAGGCCGGCACGACGGTAGCCATCGTGGGACCGACCGGCTGCGGCAAGACCACGCTGGTGAGCCTGATCGCGCGGCTGCGCGACCCGGACTCCGGTACCGTCCTGCTGGACGGCATCGACCTTCGCGAGTTCGACCCGGCCCAGTTGAGAGCGGCCATCGGTTTGGTGCCGCAAGAGACATTTCTATTCAGCACGACGCTGGCGGACAACATTGCCTTCGGCGACCGTTCGGCCAATCAAGCGAGTATTGAGGCCGCGGCGGCGGCGGCGGGCCTGGCCGGCGACATTGCCGGCTTCCCGCAAGGCTATGCGACTCTGGTCGGCGAACGCGGCATATCGCTTTCCGGCGGGCAGAAGCAGCGCACCGCCATCGCGCGCGCCTTGCTGCGTCAGCCGCGCATTCTGATTCTGGACGACGCACTATCGAGCGTCGATACCGTGACGGAAGACCGGATTCTGCATGCCTTGGCGCAGCAGACGGCGGGCCGCACGGCGATCCTGATTTCCCATCGCGTGTCGACGGTGAAAGATGCCGACCAGATCGTGGTGCTGGAGGCGGGCAGAATCGTGGAGCAAGGCACCCACGCGGAGTTACTGGCCCGCCAGGGGCCGTACGCCCACCTTTATCAGAAGCAACTCCTGGAAGAGGCGATCGAGACCACGTAAGGGTTCGCTGGGTTACACTCAAGGTACGCATGCTCAAACGGCTTTACGTTGACAACTACAAATGCCTCGTAAATTTTGAACTGCTTCCCGGTCCATTGCACCTGTTGATGGGCGCGAATGGGACCGGTAAGTCGACCTTCGGCATGTTACTGACCTCGTTGCGTGATGTGGTAGCCGGAGACGCGCTGGTTCCGGACTCTCCGAAGGCCGCACACTTCGGGGCAACGACGTTTAATAAGTGGCAGAAGAATCCACGCCAGACCATTGAGCTTGAGGTGAGCCTCGAGAAGCATTCGTACGTCTACAAGTTTCAGGTTGAGCATCAAGACCCGGCGCGTTCAAGCGAGACT
>JAYVRS010000251.1:0-2247 GCA_043776185.1 Bryobacteraceae bacterium
AGGGGCGAAGTCGGTTTCGAAGCCGTCTTTTAGGGCTTGGAAGTCTTCGGCGCTTTCGAAGGGGAGGAGGGGGAGTTTGGCGGTGAGGCCGTGTTTGTAGGCATTGAGGCGGGTTTTGGCTTTGCCGGTTTCCGTGCGGGGTCCGGTGGAGTGTTGCGCATTCTGTTGACATGCGGCGCGTTGGGCTTCGGAGATGGGCCTGGGCATGGATTCAGGGTGGCACGAGTTTTTGGGAGTGGCACGGATGGGGGTAGGGTCGGGTGTTTGTTTTGTTTGGGTTGATGGGTGTGAATTGGTTGTGACTGGCGCAAAGGGGGCTAGCTGGTTAGGGCTGGGTGAAAGTGTTCTTTTCTGCTCTGAGGGAACTTCCCCTCCCTGACGGTCGGGGTTCTGTTGGATGCTACCGACTGACGAACCTCGGCCCGCGAGGAGCGTTTAGGGCCGGTTGATGGCCATTTTCTCGAGTGCGTCGGCGGTGGACGGAAGGGGTGCTTCGCCCGTTGGAAAGCCATTCACCTCGAGGAGGTAGGCGATGACGTTGCGGTAGGTGTCGGCGGGTAAGGATCCGGGGGCGGCGGGCGGCATCGTCTTCTGGGCGCGGTCATGGAGGGCGCGCACGGTCTTGCCGAACCAGGTGGTCTTAAAATATTCGCCCGCCAAGGGGGTGCCGAAGGTGCCGTTGGTGAGGGTGCTGCCGTGGCAGACGGCGCAGTTGGCGTTGTAGGCGATTTTGCCGGTGGCGACCTGCGCGGCGGTGAATTGCGGCGTGATGCCGGCCGCCGTCTGCATGGGGGCGGGCTTCGCTTCGCTGATTTGGTGGGGCTCTTCGGTAACCGGGCCGCTTTCGCCTACATAGGTGAAGGCGATGATCGCGCCGGGGTCCGACATGCGCTGGGTGGTTCCGCCCGTGCGGGACTGGACCAATCCGCCGGGATCGGTGGCGATGTAAATGGTGCGGCGGTCGGGGCTGACGGCGGTGTCGCGATAACGGTTCTCCGATTGGAAGTAACGCGAAAAGTGAGCCGCCGCCGCTTTGCCGTTGGGCGTCAGGGGCAGCACGTAGAGCGAGCCGCGCTTCAGCGTGGTGACAAAGAGCACGCGATCCCAACCCGGAATACCGGTGCCTTTGGCTTGGTAGTGTTCGACGCTCGATGCGGCCACGGTGGCCCAGCAGATAAAATCGATGCCCTTGCAAGCGGGGTCGTGAAAGTTGAAGTTACTCGGCACGGTGAACATGGTGGCCAGGGGCTCGAAGAAGGGCTGGCGGAAGGCTGACTCCGGCTCTCGCGGCACCGAGGGATGGATGGCCAGATCGCTGAATCGCAGTTGGGAACACGGGGTGGTGGCCTCTGACCAACGGGCGTACTCGTAAGCCTGGTTGTCTTTTCGGCCCGCCACATGCGGCCAGCCGTAATTTCCGCCGCGCCGCAGGATATTCACTTCGTCATCGGTCTTGGGACCTTGCTCGGAAGAGTAAAGGGTGCCATCGGGGCCAAAGTCCAGGCCCTGCGGGTTACGATGGCCGTAAGTGAAAACATGACTTACTACGCCATTCAATTTCGCATTATCTTTAGGCACGGACCCATCTAGATTTATCCGCAATGACTTACCCACATAAGCAGAGTAATCGTGATCTGTAACTTCTTTCTGCGTGGGCAGCCGCTGGGCTTCAATGGCGAGGCAGAAATTGCCGAGCTGATCGTTACCCTGGTCGCCAATGGTGAGATAGAGCTTGCGATCGGGCCCAAACTTCAAGCGTCCGGCCACATGGTCATTCCCGGCCGGGAGACCGGCGATGACGTTTACCGGATCGCCCAGGGTGCCATGGGCCGGATGGTAAGTAAATCGCACGATCTTTCCGTAAAGGTGGCGATACGGACTTTTTTCATCGGCAACCGTGGCGTGCGCGGGTTTGGTTTGGTCGGTATAAGTGTAGGCGAGATAGACGTAGTCGTGCCCGGTGCCTTTGAGTAAGTCGGGGTGCAGCGCCATGCCCAATAGGCCGTCCTGGCCACCGGGTGCCGAGACCTCCGCAATGGTGGCCGCGACGGTCTTTTCCCCCGTCGCGGGATCGACGCGCAGGACGCGCTTACCGGTGCGCTCGGTGACCCAAAGTTTGGCATCGGGACCCCAGGTCAATTCCCACGGTCCGGCCAGCCCCGACGCCACCACGCGCTTGCTGAATTGCTTGGTGCCGCGGAGTACGGAATCGGGCGAATCCTGCGCAAAAGTGAGCGCAAGGGAGCT
>JAYVRS010000252.1:0-2244 GCA_043776185.1 Bryobacteraceae bacterium
TAACTTGATGGCGGCAGTTCCTGGGTTGGCGTGCGCGGCATGTTCCACCTGTTGCTCCTTGCGCAGGTGCTTGGGTAGATGGCGGTTATCGGTGACCGACTGCACTAAGTCGGCAATTTCCACGCTGAATTCGACGCTCAACATCTCGTAAGTGACATCGACATCTTCGATAGTGTCATGCAAATAGCCTGCCGAAATTACGACGGCAGGGCAGCCGGCGGCAGCCAATAGGTGCGCCACCTCCGTCAGGTGATTGATGTAGGGCGTCGCTTCTAAGTCTTTGCGGCGGTGGCGGCGATGGGCGGTGGCGGCGTAGTGCGCAGCGCGGGTAACCAACTCGATATCAGTCATCTAGGGGCACTCCTTCAAAACGCAAGTTTACGATTACGTCGCTGCCGGCCTCGGCATGGTGACGTACGTGTAAGTTGCGCTGCTCGGCGTCGTAGCGCCAGGTGTGCTTGGTGACGGATTCCACGGTGACGGGCGCGTTGACGTGGTGGACCACCCATTCATAGTCTCGACTTACTTTGGTTTCCGCCTCCAAACGCAAGTAAGCGCCGGCCGGCGAGGCGTGGAGCTGGGTCCACTGGGCAGCTTCGCTCTCGTAGATGAAGAATTCTCCGCCCAGCTTGGGGTAGTAATGCATCTCATAAAGGCCTTCACGAGCCAAAGGCACCAGCGCGCCGTTCTTGGCAAAGACCGGTAGGCCGGGTCCTTCGATTTGATGAGTCTGGCGGCCAGGGTAAGTGCGGTTAGTGCGTAAGTCGGTCCAAAGGCCCATCGGAAGACGCAGGGCGCGGGGCGCGCCGGGCGCGATGAGTAACTCATCACCGAGCATGAAGGCGTCGGCCTGGGCTCCAGCTTCCAGGTCGCCCGGGTATTGCAGCGGTATCGGGCGAATCACAGGATAGCCGCGATCCTTCACTTCCTGTAAGTAAGTCACCAAGTAAGGCTCGAGTGACCGACGCAAGGGAGTGTCGTCGCCCAGCATAAGGGGCATATAGTCGCACCACAATTCGCGGTGTTCCCGACAATCGACGGCCGGAGTTAGTACGCCAGCCAAACTGGCATGGATGATGGACGGCACGGAGAGCGGCAAGAGTGTCGCATAGGGCGGCTTCGAGAGCGGATTCAATCCCGATGCATGTTGGCGAGCCAGGAACCAGCGCTGCGGGACGATATCCAAGTGTCGCTCGTAAATGTCTTTCAGCCGGGGGCCTAGATAGAAGACGTACTCTACTAAGTCGGGTGCGACGCCTTTGACTTCAAAGCCGGTGGTGAGATTAAAGGTATAGGGCCCGCCGGCGAAGAAGACGCCGTAGCCGCGGCTGGAGATCGCAAGGGCGGCGGAGGCACTTCCTTTTTCGCCACGCGCGTCCAAACGCAATTGGGGACGGGGGCCCAAGCCATAAATCCGCTCTTCCGGCAGCAGCGAGCGATCGACGGTGGCGGGAGTGATGGATTCCCAATTCGTCAGCCACAATCCTCGGCTCATATCGAAGACCCGCAGACGGAAGGCGGCGGGGTCTAACTCAATGGACAAGCTGGCGGTCTTGATGAGCAGATGCGATTCACGCTCAGAGATTTGATACTTCACGGTTTCGCCGATAGCCGCGGAAGGAGTAAGTAAGGCCCCGAAGCGGCGGGCCACGCGAAAGCTCTTGTCGGAGATCCACTCGATCTCAGCCGCGCCATCGTCGCGCGCGAAGCGGATGGTGTTGCCGTCTCGGGTTTGAGCCGCGAGATGGCAGCTGATGAGGAACAAGGTTGGAATGGACCTGATCATCCAACGCGGACCAGTTGAGATTGTTGTTCGCCAGTTACTTGAGCACTAGTGTCGCCGACATAGACATTTACTTCCGAGCGAATGCCGAACTCGGGTAAGTAGATACCCGGTTCTACAGAAAAGCACGTACCCGGAATTAGGCTGCGCGTGTCGTGAGTTTCGAGGTTATCCATGTTGGCTCCCGAGCCATGGACATCCTCCCCAATAGAGTGGCCCGTGCGATGGAAGAAGTAATCGGCGAAACCGGCCGCGCGAATTACTCCGCGCGCGGCATCGTCGATCTGATAGCCCTGCAAGCCGGGGGCCGCGAGAGCGCTGGCTTGGCGGCGCGCTTCCGTGACGACGTTAAAAACGTTCTGCACACGATCGGGCGGCACGGCGCCATAGTAACCGGTCCACGTGACGTCGTAGTAGACGGAGCCCGGATGGGCGAGCTTGGCCCAAAGGTCGATTAGCAC
>JAYVRS010000253.1:0-2242 GCA_043776185.1 Bryobacteraceae bacterium
ACCGGCAGGCCCATGGCCTTGCCTTTGATGTCCCACAACGCCATGTCGAGCGCGCCCAGGGCATGCACTTTCTCGCGGCCCGGCGGGTAGAACCAGGCGATGTACATCTCCTGCCAGATCGCCTCGATCTTGAAGGGGTTCTTGCCGATCAGCGTGCCCGCGCATTGCTCAAGCGTGTCCTTGGAGCCCCCCTCGCCGATGCCTATCAGGCCGGAATCCGTCTCGACAGTGGTAAGCATCGTGCTCTGATTAAATAGCTGGTTCAGGTTGGGCGGCTCATAGATCCGCACGCGGGTGATCTTGGCCTTCGGGAGCGCGGCTTCGGAAGGCGTGGGCCTCAGTAGGTGAATGGTGCCGGCCGCCGAAAGAGAACTAATAAAGTGACGTCGGTTCATATAGGATGTCCTCGAATGTCGAAGTATATAACAGTGCGGTTCCTTTTGAACTGCGGGAATAAAAACTGGTGCAAGAGGGATGTTGTAGGCATGAAGACCGCATTGGTTTCGATCTTGTTCACGGCGCTGGCCCTGGCCCAGTCGGCGTACACGCTTCTACCGGCGGACGATATCGCCCCGTCCGGGCGCGTAGACGGAACGATTGCCTACGACCCCGCCGCGCGTAATATTTATCTTTTCGGCGGCCAATCCGCAGACTTTCAGAACGACCTTTGGGTATACGCCTTGGACCAGAAGCGCTGGAGCCAGGTGAGCGTTACCGGCACTTTGCCGCCCGCTCGACTCGGACACACCCTGCTGTGGGATGCCAAACGCAACCGGCTGGTGATGTTCGGAGGCCAATCCCGCAGCTTTTTTAGCGATGTTTGGGCTTTCGACGTGGCGCGTGGCTCCTGGGCGCAACTGGCGCGCGACGACGCCGGCCCCAGCCGTCGCTATAGCCACTCCGCCATTTTGGAGCCTGGGCGTGACCGCATGGTGATCTCCCATGGCTTCACCAGTTCCGGACGCTTCGACGACACCTGGGCCTTCGACCTCGCGAACCACACCTGGCGTAACCTCACCCCTTCCGGCACTAAGCCCCTGCGGCGTTGCTTGCACCACGCCGTCTACGACGCCGAGCGCGGCCAGATGCTGCTTTTCGGGGGCTGCGCGAGTGGCTTCGGCCCCTGTCCGCTGGGCGATCTGTGGGCGTTCGATCTCAACACCAACACTTGGACCGAGCGGACGGGAACAGTGAAGCCGGTCCCGCGCACGCACTACGGGATGGTGTTCGACGATGCGCGCAGCCAACTGGTGATCTTTGGTGGCCAAGGCAACGGCGCGTTGAACGACACTTGGGAATTCGATGCCAATCGGCGCGAGTGGCGCGAGGCCACGTTGCAGGGCGCACCGCCGTCGGGCCGTTCCCGCCATGAGTCCACCTTTGGCTCCGACCAAAAGACGGCCTTCTTTTTTGGCGGCACTAAGGACACGGGTGAGCGGACCAACGAACTCTGGATGATGGGTAAGGCCCAGGCGGCAGTCCAGGCGGCCGGCGGTCCCCGGTTCACGCGAGAGGGCGTCTCGAGCGTCTTCAGTCCGGAAGGGGCACCGGTGGCGCCCGGCCAACTGGTCTCGATTTTTGGCAGCGGATTTGGATCCGGCGAAGGCCTCGCCTTTGCCCTGGATCCGGTGACGGGGCTCCTACCTTCCTCCGGAGCAGGAGCCTCCGTTACCTGGAACGGCATCGCCGCGCCGCTCCTCTTTGCCCAGGCCGATCAACTGAACGTACAGATTCCGTACGAACTGAACGGCGGCACCGAAGCCCGGCTGGTGGTCACGGTGAATGGGCAAGCCAGCCCCACGGTGACGGTGCCCTTGGTCCCCACGCGGCCCGTGCTGTTTCCCGGGGCCTGGAACCAGGATGGAACGCTGAACTCGGTGACGAATCCGGCCAAGGCTGGCGATGTCATCGTGCTCTACGCGACGGGGCAAGGCATCACCATCCCGGCCAGCCAGACTGGCAGTAAGCCGAAAGTAGGCTTCCCGGAACCGGCCGCCGCGACGTCCCTCACCATCGGTGGGGAGATGGCCGAGATCCTCTTCCGGGGGCAAGCGCCAGGAACCGTGGGCCTGATGCAAATCAATGCCCGGGTGCCGCCCGTAGTCCGAGCCGGTGCCGGAACCGGACCGCAGCCCGTCGTCTTAAAGATTGGGGATCGGCAGAGCCAGATTTTGGTGTATATCTAGTTGGCATGAACCGCCGCGATTTCCTTGTAGCCTCTCTCAGCGCCACTGCCGCAGTG
>JAYVRS010000254.1:0-7270 GCA_043776185.1 Bryobacteraceae bacterium
GGTTGCCTCGCCCACGGACGCTGCATCCTTATCCGTGGCTACGTTTTGACGCCAGACATCCGAGGTAAGAGCCGTATGCGGTAGTGCCGCTCGTACGGATCTGTGCGGGGGGCGGTCAGCGATGATCGTCCCTACCGCGACCTTGGGCAGGAAAGGGTCATATCAGGATTTAGCATAGTGGATTATCTACCGGTAGAAAATTATACTGTGGCTATGGCTGAACTGCTGCAAGGCACTTTGAACATGCTGATCCTTCAGGTGCTCGTGCGCCAGAAGGCCAATGGCTACGAGATCGCTAAAATGATCGAGGCGCGGTCCGCCGAAGCCCTGCAGGTGGACCACGGCTCGCTCTATCCGGCCCTGCGCCGCTTAGAAACCAACGGCTGGATCGCCGCCCAATGGGCCATCTCGCCCAGCAACCGTCAAGCGCGTTACTACGCTTTGACGCCCGCCGGACGCAAACAAATCGGCATTGAGCGGTCCCGCTGGCGCGCCGCCGTCCTGGCCGTTACCCGCGTCATGAGGCCCGCTTAACCATGCCAGACCCCATCCACGACGAGCTCGACTTTCACTTCGCCCAGCTCAAGCAGGAGCGTCTCTTAGCTGGCGACAGCGAAGCCGAAGCCACGCTATACGCTCGCCGCAAGCTCGGCAATAAACCGCGGATCGAAGAAAATGTCCGTGATCTGAGTCTCTATCATCGCGTGGAGGCTATGCTCCGTCATGCGCGCTTTGCCCTCCGCTCCTATCGCCATGGCCACGCTTACCTTCTGGCCACCGGCATCCTCGCTCTCGGCATCGGTCTCAGTGTGGCAATGTTTTCGCTGGTCCACGCGGTTGTGCTCAGTCCCTTTCCTTTCCGCGCTCAAGAGGACGTCCACCTGATCTGGAAAACCGACACCCAAACCAAAGAGCAGATGGTGGGCGAACTCGCCTATCCCGAACTCGCGGACCTGCGCTCCAACCCCGAGATCGAGTCCGTCGCCCTCATTCCGGCGGCGCTTTATGGCAACGGGCGCGTCCTCCAAACCGGTGCGGATGAGCCCGTTCAAATTGAGAGTTGTCCAACCACCACTGACCTCTTTAAAGTCCTCGGAGTTACGCCCGCCCTCGGCCGCGACTTCACCGAGCACGATGAAGCTGTCGTCATTCTCTCTGACCATGTCTGGCGTGCCCACTTCGGTGCCAGCCGTTCGGTAATTGGAAAAATCACAAGCCTCAATAGCGTCGGCCAAACCATCATCGGGGTGATGCCGCCTGCCGTGGACTTCCCGCGCGGAGTGGGGCTTTGGGTTCCGCTGCGGCCCTCTACCAATCGCGGCATGACTTGGCTGCAAGCCGTCGCCCGGGTGAAGCCCGGCGTTTCGCGCCCGCAGTTACTGGCTGCAACCGAGCGCACCTTTCAGAATCAGATCAAGGACCATCTCAAGTTCTACTCCGTCACCCAACACGCCGTCGTCACCCCCATCGCCGACTTTCTCACCGGCTCATCCAAAGCGCAGTTACTCCTCTCGCTCTCAGCGTCCTTGTTACTGTTGCTCTCCGCGGGAGTAAGTGCGAGTAACTTGTTTCTTTCGCGCACGCTCGCCCGACGGCGCGAAGTGGCTACGCGGATCTCCCTGGGTGCCTCGCAAGGCCAAATTCTAGGCCAATTCGCCATGGAGGCCTTCATCGCCGCGGCCTTGGCCACCATGGCCGGTAGCCTATTCGCTTACACGTCTATTCAGTTACTCGTTCGTTGGGCCCCCGCCGATATCCCCCGCATTGACACCGCGCGGCTTGACCCGATGGCGCTTTCCTTTGCCGCCCTCGTCGCGCTGCTGGCCACTCTCGCTTGCCTAGTGGGCCCCGCGCTGCTGCTTCGCGATAAAAATGTGGAAGGCCTGCTTCGTGGCATCCGCACCGCAGGGTCGCGCACGGGTCGCCGTCTGCAAAACGCCTTCGTCTTTGCACAAGCCGCGCTCACCGTCACCATCCTCGCCGTGGGATTACTGCTTTTTCTCAGTCACCAGGCCATGCTCCACACTGACTCGGGCTTTGCCCATCCCGATACGCTCACCATGAACTTGGCCCAGCGTGGCCCCCGC
Organism: Bryobacteraceae bacterium; assembly: GCA_043776185.1. GTDB lineage: Bacteria > Acidobacteriota > Terriglobia > Bryobacterales > Bryobacteraceae > JALHNI01. Next base: position 2,088 of record JAYVRS010000254.1, read on the forward strand.
GCCGGCCCGGCCTCCGTCAGGCAGTTCTACACCGACTTACTCGAAAAACTCCATCGTGCTCCCGAAGTAACCAGTGCTGCCGGTGTCTTACTCCGCCCGCTGGAGGGCCCCATCGGCTGGGATACCGAATATTCTTTTGAATTTGAGGGCGATCAGCGCCCGGCCAACTTACTCACCAAAGCGAACTTCGAAGTCGTCACGCCGCGTTACTTCGAAACCGTCGGCACGGCGCTGCTCTCCGGTCGCGACGTCAATGATCGCGACACTGAGGACGCCCCCAAAGTAGTCGTCATCAATCGCACGTTGGCGCATCGCATTCGGGCGACTGGCCGCGAGCCGCTCGGCCAGCGCATGCGGGTCTTTGGGGCTTGGCGGCAAATTGTGGGAGTCGTGGCTGACGCTCGCTATCGCCGCATTGTCGAAGCCATGGACGATGTCTTTGTCCCTTATCGCCAAGCCAACGCGCCCACGAACTACCTCGTGATTCGCGGTAAGGTTCCCACCGCCGAACTGCTGGCCCTGGTCCGGCGCACGCTCAAAGAAATTGACCCCACCTTGGCCATCGCCGGCGAAGCCACGCTCGGCGAGTTACTCTCCCGCCACACGGCGCGCCATCGCTTTAACCTCTCCATCATGCTGCTGTTCGCGATCGGCGCGATCGTCCTGGCGGCGGCGGGCATCCACAGCGTCATCGGCGAATCCATTGCCGTCCGGGCCAAAGAGATAGCCGTAAAAATAGCCCTCGGAGCCGGCCGTTGCCGCATCATCAGCGAGTCCATCCGCCAAGCACTGATCTTCGTCGTGCTCGGAGAGATCGCCGGCGTCGCGGCGGCACTCTTCGTAGGTGCCGCGGCCGCAGACTTACTCTTCGCCGTCAGGCCATCTGATCCCCGAGTCCTGACCTCCGTGGCGGCGCTGGTCTTTGCGGTCGCCGCGATGGCGGCCGCGATCCCCGCCTGGGTCGCCACCAACCAGGGCCTTCGCGACACACTGCAAGCCGATTAGCGCTACGTTGGTAGGCATGCGCCTCGCAGCTTTAGTCCTCGTGTCCGTCTCGTTGGCTCGGCCGGCCACGCGTCAACTCACCACGGCCACCGAAGCCCATGCCCTCGGCATCGCCGCCGGCGGGCCAGCGCACGTACGCGTCCGTACTTCCCCCGATGCCCAGCGCTGGTCCCCGTGGCGCGAGTTCGAAGCCGATCCTCTCGAAGGCACGCTCATCTGGTTCGATTCGCCGGTGAAGTTTGTCGAAGTCGATGGCGCGAGCGACTACGCCCGCCTGCTGCTGATTGACCCGGGCGTTACGCCCGCGCTCAGCCAATCCCATCGCCGCGCCGACGGTGAAATTCTGGGACGCGCTGCCTGGTGTCCAGCCCCTTTCGTCTGCCCCAAAAACTCGGCTCCCTCGCCCACCACGCCCACCCACCTGATCGTTCACCACACGGCTGGTGCCAATTCAGCTACTGATTGGGCCGCCGTCATGCGCGCCATTTGGGAGTTACACGTCAAGGGCAATGGCTGGGCCGACATCGGCTATAACTTTCTCATCGACCCCAACGGCGTCGCCTACGAAGGCCGGGGCGACGGTATCTTGGGCGCGCATTTCTCCGCCGTCAACACCGGCACTTCCGGTATCTCCATGATTGGCACTTACACCGGTAGGCCCCCTTCCCCAGCCGCACTTGCAACGCTTACTGAGTTACTCACCTGGCAAGCGCAACGTTACGCGCTTGACCCGTTCGCGCAGACCCTCCACGCCGCCAGTGCGCTCGAGTTGAACGTCATCAGCGGGCACCGCGACGCGGGCCTTTCGCCGCGCGCCAGCGGCACTACGGAATGCCCAGGCGTGGCCCTCTATCCGCTGCTGCCCAGCCTGCGCGAAGAGGTTTGCCGCCGCACTTCCGGCTGCTTACCCGCTCGGCAGCGCCCCAATACCTGTGCCACCGCCACCGAGCCGTGTATCTCGCGCTACGGAGTAGTGAACTCGGCTAACTCCGACGACCGCCCGGTCGCAGCCGGTTCCATTGCCGCCGCTTACGGCGCCAACCTAACTGGCCTCCGCGCGTTATTAAACGGCCGCGCCGCCACGGTTGTAGGTAGCAGTAGCAACCAGCTTAATCTGTTAGTGCCCCTAGTTACTGAACCAGGTACGTCCCGCTTACAACTCTTCGCCGGAGCCGACCTCAAAACCGAGCGGCTCATCTGGGTTACTGAAGCTGCTCCAGCCATCTATTTAGCACTCAACCATGACGAGCAAATTCTTAACGCCACCGACGCCCCAGTAACTGCCGGCCGCCCACTTACAATCTATTTAGCCGGAGGCCGCGCCGGTCTCGCCTGGTCCGCCACCGTGGGAGGTGTAACAGCCGCGCCACTCTACTTAGGCCCAGCGCCGGGTCTAGCTGGAATCTGGCAAGCCAACGTCACCATCCCGGCCGACTTACTCCCCGGCGATCACCCACTGATCCTCACCGTCTCCGGCGTCGCCAGCGCGCCCTTCACCATCCACGTCAAGTAAGTCCTGCCCCCCGATTAAGCCGAATGCAGCCAGTTGACCTACCGCAGCAAAATGGCCGGTATCTCAACCATCATCGATTTGTCATACTCAATCTCGTTCACCCTCGAATTGTAAGCCTCTAGCAAGCGGCGGAACTGCTCGGCGACGTTCTTACGGTTAAACGTCGAAAGTTCATCAATGTTTCCACCCACAAACGCTTCAATCGAGTCAACCGAAATTCGACCAGAAGCCTCCTGCTCCGCATTCTGCCGAGAGCCCTCCGAAACTCGATAAGGCACGATCAGGTAGACGCCTAGGCCGCTGCGCACGTTCTCTTTGCATCGCTCATAAACGCCCAGCATCGGTGCAACGGTAACGTGGAAAGCGGTATCGCCAAGATGGAAATCGCCGGAACGCCCTTGTTGCTGATCCGACGTGCTGTAGGAAAAATTCGGAACTACGAGATCGGGATAGCGCAACTGCAATTTCGCACCCACCAAGTATTGAGCAACTGGCCCTTCCTTCCCCGCCTCCTTCGCGCTCCTAAGAATTTCGTGAACCGTTTCCCATGCCGTCTTCGATGGATCGAAATCGAACTCTAGGCGCTTACGCGCATGCCAGTCTCGCACTTTCGCGACGAGATACTCCTGCAGTGCTCTAAGCACTTCAACACGATCGTTTTGGCCCAGGCGATCTAAATGAGCACGTGTCAGCGCTTTCAACATTTGCTCAATGTCGCCGGGCCCCCCTCGGTTTGTTCGCCCGCCTTCGCTTAAGAAGGGACGATGTTCGCCGAAATCGGCAAGAATACGTTTGAGTGCGCTGCCACTCACTCCCCTGATCTGTCCCTTTTGGGGAGCCAACTGCGCCGCGATGTTTAAGTCCCACTCGGTTTCCAGTCGTTTCAACACAATCAGCGCCGCACCTATCGTGCCACGGGGCATCCCCCCCGAGCCGGACCGTTTGAGCAAGCCTTGATACCATTCGGCGAACTCTCGAAGTGCTTCATCGCGAGATGTCATCTGTGATCAAGCCACCTTGCGCACTTGACCATTGATGATCCGGGCCAGCGGGGACAATAGCTGCTTTCCCAACCACCGAACAACTGGGACGGCTAGTCCATCTCCCATTAAATGGTAAGCTTCGTTGTACTTTTCAGGGAGTTTATACGATTCAGGTACGCCCATGAGCCGGGCCGCCTCACGCGGAGACAGTAAGCGTGAGCGGATCGATTTTCCGTTCACTACCAGAATTAGCTGGCGGCTAGACCCGCCGGTAGGCGTCCGCAGGCAGCCGCTGATCTGATCGAACCGCACCTCGGCACGCTGCGTTGTCTCGCCGTTTTCGCCGGGGCGACCCCGTTTGTAGACGGTTCCGACAATTAGCTTGCCGTAAGCCTGCGCCTTTCGCACTTTCTCGCGATTGGTCCCCGACATCAGCGACAGCAATCGCTCCGTCTCTTCTGGTGTATGCCACGGCACATCCTTCGGCTCACTCTCGATCAGTTGTGTGATTGCGGCAACCATTCGATCAGGTTCAGCCACCCGCCACCAAATCCAAGATTCCCGGACGCTCTCAGTCAAACCTCTATAGGCGTTGACCAACGCATTGTTGTGCCAAGCGGTGCTTGGTTCACCCTGGACTAGATTATGGGGCAATTGGACATCGTGTTTGACGGCCACGATGAATAACCGTGGCCTGGACTGAGGCACAAAACGCGCCGCGTCAATGACTAGTGGGCCGACGCTATAACCGGCTTCGGTCATGATCTCCAGAATCGTTCTGAAATCGCGCCCTTTGTTCGACGTGATCGCACCGACCACATTTTCCAGCACCACCAGCGGCACGCCCCGGCCCTGGACCTCCAATGCTTCGATGAGATCCCAGAAGCCGTGAAATGCCCCGCTGCGCTTGCCGGTCAGACCCTTCCCGTTACCGGCCAGCGATAAATCCTGACAAGGAAACGATGCCCAAGCTAGGGTCGCTGATCGCGGGATGTCGTCGGCTACCAAATTAGCCACGTCGTCAACTTTAAGCTCCTCTGATGGGCCGAAGTTCAGGCGATAGCCGGCGGCCTTCTTTTCACAAAATTCGTTGGCGAAAAGGCAGTTCCAGTCTTCGCCCAGGCCAACGCGGGCCATTCCCCCTCCGGCGAAAAACTCATAAAATCCTGGCTTGCAATCATTCATATCGTTCGCCGCGACCCGTGAAGGCGATAGCGGTGGCCCCTGCAATGGATTATCCGGCAAACCCGCGTCTCTGGGGAGGTACCCTTGCTGCGGACAAGGCTCATCAATCGACTTCGCGCGGCCACCGTCAGCTTGTCCATATCGTTGCCTTCAGTTTAAGCTATCGGCTAGCTTTCAGTGGAAAAGAGGTCGCCGTGGATTTGCACGGTACCTTGCATTCGTCCGCCATACTTCAGGTGGCTTGGCGTATGCGCCAGGGCGAGCAGCACCAAACCCACGGCCCGACGCCTGACGATGAGACTTTTAGGTTCATCACCCCGGCCCAGCACCGCCAAACGCCGACTCTTCAATTTGCGCGCTGCAAGTCTTGCTCTCGCCATAATTACTATCCTCTCACCTGTGTTTCTCTCTCGTCCGACCACGCCGCACCCACCAGAACACCGCCCACAGCGCCATCGCCACCATTGCCCAACGTAACGCCATCGCCGCCGTGGCCG
>JAYVRS010000255.1:0-2238 GCA_043776185.1 Bryobacteraceae bacterium
ATTTGGGCACCTACTCCGTTTGAGCGGCCGGATACCATTCAATAGCCTACTCGATTAGGATCAGTAAGTCTTTCGCGTCGACCGTGTCGCCGACCTTTACTAAACGCTGCTTCACGCGCCCAGCGATGGGCGCCGAGACGGTGGTCTGCATCTTCATGGCCTCCAGCACCAGCAGTTTGTCGCCCTTCTCGATGGGCTGATTCAGCTCGACAAAGAGGCTGGTGATCGCGCCAGGAATCGGCGCGCCCACTTGGCCATGAACGGCGGGTTCGGCCTTCACGCGCTCGGGAGCGAGGCTCTTGAGCGCCTTGTCGCGAACGGTGACTTCGCGGGGTTGGCCATTCAATTCAAAGAACACGGTACGGGTGCCATCGGGATGGGGCTCGCTGGCCGTTAAGAATTTGACGTAGAGCGTCTTGCCGGCTTCGAGTTCGAAGGTGACCTCTTCGCCTTTCTCCATGCCATAGAAAAACTGGCGGGAGGGGATGACTTCGAGTTCGCCATAAGTGGCCCGGGCCTTAGCGAATTTAGCGAAGACGTCGGGGTACATCAGGTAACTCATCAAGTCAGTACGGGTGGGTTTCGCGCCGAACTTCTTTTCGAGCAGTGCGCTGGTGTCGTCCAGATTGACGGGCTTCAGGCTCGCGCCGGGCCGCCCCTTGAGCGGCTTTACTTTTTGCAGAATCAGCTGGCGGACATGCTTGGGCCAGCCGCCTTCCGGAATGCCGAGCGAACCCATCAGCATGTCGATGACGGAGTTGGGCAGGGTGAGCGCATGGTCGGGCGGCAGTCTGGAAAACTCACTTACGGTCATCCCGTGGCTGACGAGAAAGATAGCCAAGTCGCCTACCACTTTGCTGGAGGGAGTTACTTTGACGATGTCGCCGAATAGGTAATTCACCTCGCCATAGGTGTGGGCGATCTCCGGCCAGCGCGGACCGAGGCCCATGCTTTCGGCCTGCTCCCGCAGGTTGGTGTATTGGCCACCGGGCATTTCGTGCCAGTAGAGGTCGGCCAGACCGAAGCGGGGGCCAGTATCGAAGGGGCGGTAATGCGCGCGGACGGCCTCCCAGTATTCGGACGCGGCGTAAAGGGCTTGGGCGTCGAGGCCCGGGTCGCGCTTGGTATTGGCGAGCGAGGCGACGATGTTATTCAGGTTCGGCTGCGACAGGCCGCCGGACATCGAAGCGATGGCGGCGTCCGCAATATCCACGCCCGCCTCAGCGGCTTTGAAGATCGACGCGGCGTTTAAGCCGCTCGAGTCATGGGTGTGAAAGTGAATCGGAAGATCGGTCTCTTGCTTCAGCGCCTTGACGAGCTTTTCGGCGGCGTAAGGCTTACATAGCCCCGCCATATCCTTGATGGCCAGGATATGAGCGCCCATCTTTTCGACCTCTTTGGCCATCTTGACGTAGTAAGTGAGCGGGTACTTATCGCGGCGCGGATCGAGGATGTCGCCGGTGTAACAGATGGCGGCTTCGGCCACGCCCTTGGTGCGGCGGACGGCTTCGAGCGGGGCCTTCATGTTGGGCAGCCAATTAAGCGAATCAAAGACGCGGAAGATATCGATGCCCTGCTGCGAGGCCGTGGCAATAAATTGACGCACCACGTTATCGGGATAAGCGGTGTAGCCGACGGCATTAGAAGCGCGGAGTAACATCTGAAAGCAGATATTGGGGACTTCTTCGCGCAAGCGCCGCAGGCGGGTCCAGGGGTCTTCGAGCAGGAAGCGCATGGCGACGTCAAAGGTGGCGCCGCCCCACATTTCGAGGGAATACAGATTCGGCAGTCGATGGGACACGTGGTTGGCGACCGCCAGTAAGTCGTAAGTCCGCATGCGCGTCGCCAGCAAACTCTGGTGTGCGTCGCGGAAGGTGGTGTCGGTGAGCAGCAGGCGTTTCTGCTGCTTGGTCCACTTAGCGAAGCCTTCGGCCCCCAAGGCATCGAGGATCTGCTTGGTTCCGGCGGCTGGCGCGCCTAGGCTGTGCGGCGGCACGGGGATCTTCGGAAAGGTGACCGGATGCGCCTTGCCTGCGACCTCCGGATTGCCATTAATAATTACTTCGCCTAAGTAAGTTAGCAGGCGCGTCGCCCGATCGCGGCGATGCGAAAATTTGAAGAGCCGCGGGTTCTGCTCCAAGTAACTGGTAGTTACTTCGCCGCGTTGAAATGGCGGGTCGTTGATGACGTTTTCGAGGAACGGAATATTCGTTTTGACCCCGCGGATACGGAACTCGC
>JAYVRS010000256.1:0-2236 GCA_043776185.1 Bryobacteraceae bacterium
GGTCCAAGTGCTCGAAAGCCTCGTCGCCGGCCTCTCCGTCACCGCCGCCGCCAAACAAGCGGGTGTCCACCGCACCACCGTCCACCTCTGGACTCGCACCCTCCCCGACTTCGCTCGTGCCCTTCTCACTCTCCGCCAACAGCGCGCCGACCGCGTTATGGACGAACTCGGAGACTTGGCCGACCTCGCAATCAACACTTTTCGACAGATCCTGAGCGATGAGAATGCCGCCTCTTCCGTTCGCCTTCGGGCCGCCATCGAGATTGTCAAACTCGTCGAATCGCAACGCCCCACCGTTTTCTTCGAGCCGGCCCTCGAAAAACTTCATCAGGACCTCAGCGTCGCCGAAGTCATCCCACCGAAATCGCCCCAGACTCATACCGTCGGACGCAACGCCCCCTGCCCCTGCGGCAGTCCCCCTCAAATTCAAGCGCTGCTGCGGCAATCCCGTCCGCCAAGCCCGCGCGGCCTGACGAACGTTGCCCTCCGAAGCCCGAGGGAAATTGACCTAACAGCCTCAGTCACCCATCAGGTTGAGGCGCTCGAGTTTGCGGTATCAAGTCTTGCGTTCAATGCCCAGAATGCGGGCCGCGCGACTCTTGTTATTACTGGCGGCCATTACCTTGCGGACCTGCTCCGCTTCGGTATCGGCGAGCGATTCGGACGGCGTGTCCGTGGGTTGCGACTCGGAGATAGCCAAGCGCACCGCGCCGCTGTCGATGCGGCCTTCCGGGGCCAGAATCGAGAGCGGCTCCCCCAAACCAGGCCCGCATAAATGTCAAGGCGGGCGAACGCGATATCATCGAAGTTACCGCTGACAGGAGGCGTGTTTGCTTAGCCGACTTTCGACATTTGCCGTCTTCACGTTCGCACTCTGGGCGCAAGCACCCGATGGCTCCTTCGCCCGGGGAGCCTATGCCGTATTTGAAAAAGCCAACTGCCACTCCTGCCATAACCGGGACGGAGTCGCGGCGGGTACTCGCCTCTTGTTCCCGGAAGGGGAGCTGACTCCGGCGCGAATCGAGGCCTTTGGGCGCTCGCTGGTTTCCTTAGTCGACCGGCTCGATCCCGCCCAGTCCCTGCTGCTCCAAAAGCCCACCAAGCGCATCGCCCACACCGGCGGCGAGCGCATCAAGCCGGGCAGCCCGGAGGAGGCCACCCTACGCTCCTGGGTGAACCAGTTGGCGAAACTCTCCGGTAACGACTTGGCCCAGGCTCTGCGTTATCGCGAAGAGGACGTGTCCGGCATGAAGGCGCCCCAGGCTGAGCTTCGGCGGCTGACCCACAGCCAATACAATCAGACGGTTCGGGACTTGCTTGGCGACGCATCCCGTCCCGCCGAACGCTTCCCGCAGGAAGATTTCGTCAATGGCTTTCGCAACCAGATCCAGGGCCAGAGCCTCTCGCCGCTGCTGATTGAATCCTACAGTGAGGCCGCGGAGAAGTTGGCCACCAGCGCGATGCGCGGCGGCGATACCCGGGGCTTGATTGGTTGCAAACCCTCGCTCGCCTGTCGCTCCAAGTTTGTCCGCGACTTCGGGCTGAAGGCGTTTCGCCGCCCGCTCGATGGCGGCGAGCAAAAGCGTTACGAAGCCCTTTTTGCCACCGAAAAGGACTTCCTCAAAGGTGCCCAACTCGTCATCGAGGCCATGCTGCAGTCGTCGAACTTTATCTTCCGCCTGGAGAACACCTCCGATCCGAAGTGGAAGCCCTATGCAACGGCTAGCCGCCTCTCTTATTCGCTTTGGGATACCATGCCCGATGCCACCCTCTTTGCCGCCGCAGAACGAGGCGAGCTATCCACTCCGAAGGGCGTCGAAACGCAAGTCCGCCGCATGTTGGATCATCCGCGTGCCCGCCAGGCCTTGAACGAATTCATCAGCCAGTGGCTCCGCTTCGATCGCATTCTCACGGCCAGTAAGGATCGCCGGAAGTATCCCCAGTTCACTCGCGAAACCGCCGTGGCGATGACCGAAGAGGCCCGCTTGTTCGTCAATGAATTGGTCTGGAACGACCGGAACTTCATGGAACTTTTCACGGCCCCTTACGGCTTTGTGAATGGCGAACTCGCCGCGATCTACCAGGTGCCGCCGCCGGCGCAGGAGTTCAGCCGCGTGAACTTTCCCGCCGACTCCGAGCGCGCTGGCCTTCTGGGCCAAGCGCTGTTTCTGGCGAGCACCGCCAAGCCCGACGAAAGCTCGCCCACCGCGCGCGGCTTGTTTGTCCGCGAACAGTT
>JAYVRS010000257.1:0-2234 GCA_043776185.1 Bryobacteraceae bacterium
ACTACCCCGTCGCCACTGCCATCCACGTTGATGGTGGTGTTCACGGTAATGTTCGAGCCGGTCTGGACGGGCGGCGAGAAGCCTGGAGCCTGTTGCGGCTGTTCACGACGCCACTCAAATTGGGGTTGATCATTGGCCGGTGAACGGTTCTCGTCCCGATTCTGGGGGGCAGCACCTGGCTGAAAGCGAATCGGAGGCTCCGCCGCCGGTATTCGGGTTACTTCGAACCCGGACAGTGGCTCGCCAGTGACGGGCTCGCCAGTGACCGGCACGGCCGTCACCGGGCGCCCCTCATCCGTGGGCGCGGTAACTCGAGGGGCATCATTCGATGAGGTCGAAGAAGGCCGCAGTGGTTCTCGCTGCACCTGCTGCTCGCCCTCGTGCATGGCTCGCGCCGCTTGTTGCCAGGAGGACGGCGGCTCCGCCACCTTCGGGGCTGCAGGCCTTGGGGGGGGCGCGCTCAGTTCATCAGGTGGGCAGCCAGCGCCTGCCGAAGCCGGATGCCCGGCCGTCGGAGTCTTTGGCTTTGCGCTCGGCCAGTTTCCCGCCCGATTTGCGGTTTCTTCCAGCCAATCGCCCAGCGCCTCGGCTTCGAGGCCCGGATGGAGAATTTCCCCAAAACGATCATCAACATAAGGGAGCAACAGGCCTTGCATGAGGTCGCAACGCAAAACATCGCCCGCCGCCTTATCGGTAGTGCCGCGGGTCGGGAATGGCAATTCGTGGAAGCGGAAGGGTTGATCGGGCGCGAACAACGACTCGCAACCCGCCGCAAATTCTGGCCAGGAGAAGTCTTTCACCCGGAACTTTGACAGCGTGGATAGAGGACCCAGTGCCGGTCGGCGTATCGCGGCCAACCTCCCCGAAATCCAGGAGGTGGGCTCGCACTCTGGCCCGGACTGAATCTCCGGCTCGACCGCCATCTCCGGCAACACTTCGTCCGTCAGGGCGATCGCCGCTAGCTCAAAGGCTTCAATACAGAGCCCTTCGAACGGTAGCAACGCGGGGTGTGCGACGCCCAAGGCGGGCAATCGCCGGGCAGCTAAGGCCGTCGGGGAGAACGCCGTCCTAGTAACATTTCTTGCCGCCACGGCCAGTTCCATCGATAAACCGGACTGCGCCACGGCAGACGCGTCTAACTCGCCCGCCTGGGCCAAGGCAGGCTCGCAACAGCTATCGGCCGCTGCGGCGGCGGACAGCCGGCGAATTCGCCACGGCAAGTAATCCTGGTCGGCCGCCAGTGTGGGTTCGTTCGGCGCGCGAACTTGGTCTGGCCCGCCGCTAACCTCCAACAAACCAGACTTGGCGAGGCTTGGGCTCACCTCACCGCTCCAACCCGAGACGTTCCACCGCTCGGGTGCCGCCTGACCGGTGACGAGCTGGCCGGTGGTGAGTTGACCGGTGGCGAGTTCACCGGCCACCGGCGAGGGAGCGGCAGAATTCAGCCACCCAAAGCCGGACAGTGTTGAAGACGCGGCCTCGATTTCCAACCAGCCCGCCTCGCCAACTGAGGGGTTTAGCCCAGCGTTAAGGTGGGGTGCTACTAAGCTGCGCTCGGCATCGAAGCACTCGCATTCTGGGATCGGTGCCGCGACTTCGTCCCTTCGAGCGTAGTCAAGCCCTGGCACGTCGAAGTCGAGCTGGTCCCCGAGCGCCGCGAAATCCTTACCGGGCAGGGTGAACGCGTCCCAGTTCGCTGTGGTCAGCAATCGGGAGGAGCACCAGGCTTCATATTGAACATCTGCCCCTTGACCAGCCGGTTCAAACTCACCGGCCTGAGCCATAGGTTCATTGGGTGGCATGAATTGAGCCAAAAGCGAGCCAGGTTCCAACCTCCGGGATGAGCGCGGAACGAGGACCGGCAACCTGCGCCGCTCCGCCTCTGGCAACTCAAGGGCACACGTGGAAGGCGCCAGGGCGCTCTCCGCATAGCCACCAGTGAAAGTAGCAGCGACGAACGGAACCAGTCTGGTCTCGACCGGCAACTCGTGGGGGCTCATCTGGAGTATTTGCCCGGGTGGCAGTTCCCATGCGATAACTGCATCGAACGGCTCCGGAAGTAGCTTCGCACCAGGGCCAGCATCATCATTGAGCGGCTCCGGCAAGTCAACGTAACCGAAAAATGGGAGCACCCCAACGGCGGCGCCGGGGAAGAGTCCATTCGTCATTAGATAACGGCGAGGATAGTCCTCAAGCAGAATCGGAAAAAAGTAAGTGGGCGGAGTTTCGCCGTT
>JAYVRS010000258.1:0-2232 GCA_043776185.1 Bryobacteraceae bacterium
GGGGTGGAGAATAACAAGAATATCGGCTGGTACAACGGCACACGGGGCGTCATTCTGGCGGTGCAACGGCAGCCAGGCACGAACACGGTGGAGATCGTCGACCACATCCGGGCGCTATTGCCAGCTTTCCGCCAAGCGATCCCACCGACGATTGAGCTGCAAGTAGCCAACGACATGTCGCAGACCATTCGCGGCTCTATCGCGGACGTGGAGTTTACGTTGTTACTCACCATTGGCCTAGTGATTATGGTGATTTTTTTATTCCTGCGCAATCTGCCGGCCACGCTGATTCCGGGGGTGGCCGTTCCCTTCTCGCTGGTGGGCACCTTCGCCGTAATGTACCAGCTGGGCTACAGCTTGAATAACTTGTCGCTGATGGCGCTGACTTTGTCGGTGGGCTTTGTGGTAGACGATGCCATCGTGATGCTGGAGAACATCGTGCGGCACATGGAAATGGGTAAGTCGAGAATGGAGGCGGCGTTTGTGGCTTCCAAGGAGATCGGATTTACGATTGTCTCGATGACTATTTCGCTGGTAGCCGTCTTTATCCCCGTATTATTTCTGGGCGGCATCGTGGGCCGGCTGTTACACGAATTTTCGGTGACCATCGTGGTGGCGATTTTGATTAGCGGCTTCGTTTCGCTTACGCTCACCCCGATGCTGGGCAGCCGTTATCTCAGCGTGACGCACGCGAGTGAGCATGGGGTGGTTTACCGGTGGTTCGAGCGGATGTTCGAGGGCTTGGCACGCACCTATGAGGTGACGCTGCGGGCGGCCATGCGCTGGCATGCGGTCACGATCGGCGTGGCGTTGGCGATGCTATTCGGTACAGTCTACTTATTCAAGAGTATGCCGACCGGCTTTATCCCCAGCCAGGACAATGGCATCATCTTCTCGCAGACCCGCGCGGCCCAGGATATTTCTTTTGAGTCGATGGCCATTCACCAGCAAGCCGCCGCCGTCGTCGCCAAGGCCGACCCGGATATTGTGGGGGTGGTGTCGTTTGTCCGGAGCGGCAATGCGGGTTTTTTGGTGATGCGCGCCAAGCCACGAAGCGAGCGCACGCGATCCATCGACCAGATTATTGCTGAGTTGCGGCCAAAAATGGGCGCGATTCCCGGTCTCCAGGTCTTCATGAACAATCCGCCGCCCATCACCATCGGCGGCCAAGCATCGCAGAGCACATTTCAATTGACGCTGCAGAGCGTTAACTTACAAGGGCTGTATCAATGGAGCCCGAAGTTACTGGAAGAGATGAAAGCGCTACCGGGATTTGTGGATGTTAGTTCGGACTTACAGATTGCGAGTCCGGAGATCAACGTGGAGATCGATCGCGACCGGGCTCAGGCGCTAGGCATCTCGGCTCAGCAGATTCAGTCGGCGTTGTTTGGAGCTTACGGTCAACGGGAAGTAACGACGATCTACGCCCCAGCCAATCAGTACGCGGTGATTCTTGAGTTGGAGCCGCGTTATCAGCGCGAGCAGGCGTCGTTGTCAAAGCTTTTTGTGCGTTCATCGGCTGGGGTACTGGTGCCGCTGGATACGCTGGCGCGGATGAAGCCGCGGGTGGGTCCGCTGGCGATTAGTCACTTTGGCCAGTTACCCGCGGTAACGATTTCGTTCAACCTGGCCCCTGGCTTTGCCCTGGGCGACGCGGCGGCCAGGGTGGAGGAGACGATCCGTGAGATGGGCATGCCGACCAATATCACCACCAGTTTCCAAGGGACGGTGAAAGAGTTCCAGAAGTCGTTTGAAAATCTGATGATTCTCTTGTTAGTGGCGATCCTGGTGATCTACATTGTACTGGGCGTTTTGTACGAGAGCTTCATTCATCCGATCACCATTCTGGCGGGCCTTCCGTCGGCGGTGTTTGGCGCGTTGGCGACCCTGTTGATCTTCGGCAAGCAGTTGGACCTCTACGCCTTCGTCGGCCTGATCATGCTGTTTGGCGTAGTGAAGAAGAACGCCATCATGATGATTGACTTCGCGATCGCCGCGCGGGCCGAAGGGCAGTCGGCACGCGAGGCGATCTGGAATGGCTGTCTCCAGCGGTTTCGCCCGATCATGATGACCACGGTAGCCGCGCTCTTCGGCACGTTGCCGATTGCGATGGGCTATGGCGAAGGTGGCGACGCGCGCCAGCCGCTGGGTTTGGCGGTGGTGGGCGGCTTGTTAGTTAGCCAGATTCTAACCTTGTACATTACGCCGGTGATTTATCTTTATATGGAGAGC